>SOKS01000178.1 GCA_004375725.1 Dehalococcoidia bacterium
TTCTTGACTGGCATAAGGTTCTTTACTTTCCACTTTCAATTAATCCTCCTATTTTAAATTCGTTCTGATTCGGTGGCAGATATGAAAAGAGGTGGCTCGTCTCTGAAGTGATTACGCTATGCTGTCCAGCCTTTCTTTTAAGCGCTCTACCGACAGATGAGCGCTGGACATGATGGGTACTTTACGCCTGGCCTGAGGGACCTTTTCCACGGCTTTTTCAATGGAGGGCTGGGGTACGACGATTACCTTTACCTCCTCCATCAGCTGGTTCAGATGCTCTATGACAATGCGGTCGTGAGTGGCCAAATCCCCGCGCCTCAGGGCGTCAAAAGCCCCCGGACACAGCAGTGTCTTCACTTCAGTTTTCTTTCCCCCAAGTTTGGCTTGTTCCTGGATTATTTGCGAAGTTGATGCCAGCGCCCCGGGATGACTACCTAGGATACCGATATGGTCACTCGCACCCATTGCCTCATCGGTCATGATTTCAAGTACCGCCATAACCGGGATGTTGACCGCGTTTTCAATTTCTTCGGCCAGGCGACCGAAGGCAGTGCAGGTGAACAGCACGACCTCTGCCCCGGACTCCTCAGCAAAAGACGCCAGCGTTTTAAGCCGCCGCACGACATGCCTGCGAAACTGTTCCTCCGCCATAGACAGTAGCCCTTCGTCAACAAGGTGGACAACTTCCACATCGGGCATGATTTCAGAAGTTAATTCGTTAAACAAAGGAACATTGGAGCTCCCGGCATGGACCATGCCTACTTTTCGTCCCATTCGATACCTCCAGATTGCAATTCAAGTAATTTAACCATTAATCTGATTTCTATTTCAACCTGTATAATTATCGATATGGCATGCGGCATATTAATAACTCTTGACAGCAGGGACGAAAAAGAACTAAATATTTAAGATATATTGCGGGCGTTAAAGTAAAGGAGTTGTTGAGATAACTATGAAGATGGAAGATATTAAAAAAGTGGGGGTCGTCGGTGCGGGCATAATGGGCTCCGGGATAGCTATTAACTTTGCCCTATGGGGATACCCAACGATGCTTTGCGATGTCAGCGAAAATGTTCTGGAACAGTCCTTAAAGAAGATAGCACTGGACCTGGATATCTTTGTTCAAGAAGGGCTGGTAACTCGCCAGCAGGTGGCTGCAGCTCTGGCTCGAATAACCACCACTACCGAGCTGGCGGCAGTCGCCAAAAGCAGCGACTTCATAACCGAAGCTATAACCGAGAAAGTTGAGGATAAACAGGAGCTATTCAATGAGCTTGACCGGCAATGTCCAGCGCATACTATCATCGCCAGCAATACCTCCTATCTGTTGCTCAGTGAATTTGGCGCCGCGGTTGAGAGACAGGATAAGATAACTATTACCCATTACTTCGTTCCGGCACACATCATTCCTGGAGTTGAAGTAGGGAGAGGTCCCGGAACGTCTGAGGAGACCGTTAATATTACTTGTGACTTAATGAAAAAAATTAAAAAAGTGCCGATCCGGGTACTGAAGGAATCGTCCGGATGCCTGGTTAACAGTATACAAGCGGCTCTGCGGAGAGAATCATTACGCCTTTGGGCTGAGGGAGTGGCCACCGCCGAAGATATTGACCTGGGAGTTAGAGCTACTTTTGGCTTTCGCCTTCCCCTCGATGGGCCATTGACACACTATGACCTTTCCGGCGTCTGGAGATGGCCCGAAGATGTCCGGATTGCCTGGGCGGATAAACAATTTGACAGCGAGAAATACGGGCTGGGCGAAGCGGTGGCAGAAAAGATCAAGCGGCGTGTGGCCAAAGGGGTGCCCTGGATTATTGACCCGGAGCAACTTGAGGAGGTGAAGAGTAAAATAGAGAGGGAATACATTCATTGTCTTAAGAAATGGTACTGGTCCAAAGAATAACCGAACAGTTATGTGCCTGACGCGTCTATTTTTTAGAGTGTCCACAGGTAATTAATTTATTACACTGAGAGGAGAAACGTATGGAAGACTTCGAAATCATTGACGTGCACGTTCACCTTTGCCGGGAAAAAGAGGAGGAGAGAGAGTACTTCCCGCTCCCGGGCCGCAGGGAACGTGACAGATGGGCGACACCGGAAAGAGCCATTGAGTATATGGATAGAAATAATATTTTGAAAACGGCTTTTATGATCCTTGTCCCCCGACAATACCGTGGTCCACTGTACGAGAAAGCAAAACTGGGGGCGCTTCCCGAGGCTCAGAGGCGGAAGGAGAAGGAAAGAATCGGCAGGCAAATCGGGCCGATAATGCGTGAGATGAATGAGTGGGGATGCGGTGTCGGTCGCCGCCTGCCAAGATTACTGCCCTTTATAGGCATGTCTGATGACCTGGGGGGCCCCGAAGCTATAGCCGAAGAACTAGTCCTGAGAGCCGGCCAGGGAGCAAAAGGAGTGAAAATGCATCCGGGTCAGTTTTCCTATTATCCCGATGATGAGGTCTTCTGGCCGATGTACCAGAAATGCCAGGAACTGGGCCTGCCCATCCTGTCTGATTCCGGTCCGTGGCCGCATTCGCACCTCGTATTTATGTACCCCAACCCTCTGGGCTATAAACCATATGAGGATGAGCAAAATTTCGCCGAACCGAAGAACTGGGTGAAGGTTCTCGATGCCTTTCCGAAGCTAACCATTATACTGGCACATATTGGCTCTGCGTGGTGGGATGAAAGGATAGAGCTGGCGCAAAAGTACCCTAATGTCTACTTTGACACATCGCAGGGGTTTTCGGCTCCGGACCAGCTGCCGGTGGTTGCCCGACGCAGCCTCGCTGAGGAAGATGCCGTCAGAGTATTCCGCAAGATAGGTGTGGAAAGAATAATGTTTGGCACCGATTTGCCGGGAATACCGCTGCAACCACAGCTGGAACAAATACTGCGGCTCCCTTTTACTGATGAAGAGAAGCGAATGTTACTATCAGAGAATGCCAGGCGTATTCTCGGTATTTAAAGTAGTATAAAATAATTACTCTGCATTAATGATAAAATATCAGGTAAGTAATTGGGCAAAGGAGAAAAAAGCAATGAAAATAGCGCGTTTTCAGTGGCGGGGCAAGGTGACCTGGGGTGTTGTCGAGGGAGAAACCATATTTTCTCTCGAGGGCAATATATATGGTGAATTTGAGAAAGGAGCCAGGTTGTGTCAACTGGGGGACGTAAAGCTTTTAGCGCCGGCTGAGCCCAGCATCACCATCGCCTGTGGCATGAACTACATGGACCATATTAAAGAGCTGGGCTGGGAGGTCCCCAAAGAGCCAGCGCTGTTTTTCAAACCAAAACACACCATAATCGGTACGGAGGAGGCGGTAATATATCCTAAAATATCTCAGAATTTATGCTACGAGGGGGAATTGTGCTGCGTCATCAAGCGCCGGGCGAAAGACGTGGCGGAGGATGAGGCGCTGGATTACATTCTAGGCTACACCTGCGGTAACGACTATACTGCCCCCGATATTACCGAAAAAGACGGGCGCCTGACCCGGTCCAAAGGCTTTGATACGTCTGGAGCACTGGGGCCCTTTCTGGTAACCGGTCTCGATTCCCACAACCTGAAAATCGGAAGTCGGCTCAATGGTAAAGTCCAGCAGGACAGCAATACCGGGCTTATGAACTTCGGCGTTGAGAAGCTGGTCAGCTACATATCGGCGTTTATGACCCTGCAACCGGGAGACGTGGTCTGGACGGGGACACCCGGGGGAGGTTTGTGTCCAGTGAAGTTGGGCGATGTTATTGAAGTGGAAATAGAAGGCATCGGCATTCTCAGGAACAGGGTGGTGGCACCGTAGAAGAAGAGGCAATACCGCCAGAAAAATAGCGGTGTTCACAATTGGAAAAGTGATACCATCTTTTCCAAAAATATTTAAAATATTGCATTGTCCACTCAAAATATAGTAAGTTATACTTAAAGATAATATACAGGGGTGCTCTGGCGCGAGCCAGGGCTTAAATGGAAGGCAAGTCGGTGCAAAACCGACACGGCCGCGCCACTGTGAGTGATGGATGGGCCATCACAAGTCAGAACGCCAGCCCTTAATAGCCTACATTACTCCGCGGGGAGGAGTAGGAATTTTTGTTTCCCCTCGCTGGAGCGAGGGTTTTTTATTTTTAATGCTATTAGCGGGAGAACGAGATGAAGATAACGTGGCGAAGAATGGTAATGCTTTCCATAGTCCTGGTCGTAATATTGGGTTTGCTGGTGACCTGCACCCCGTCTGCCACTGAGGAACCAACGGCACCTTATAACGGGAAGGCGGCATTTCCCCTGGAAATAATTGATCAGGCAGGCAGAACAGTCAGCGTGGATAAATTACCGGAAAAGATAATATCACTGGCGCCGAGCAATACTGAAATCCTGTACGCTCTGGGACTGGAAGACAGAGTGGTGGGGGTTACCGAATACTGTGATTACCCTGAAGCAGCCAGGCAGAAACCGCAGATAGGGGGGTATTCCACCGTTGATGTCGAGAAGGTGGTGGCAATTCAACCGGACCTGATACTGGCGGCAAACCTGCACCAGGATGAGGTGGTACCACGGCTGGAGGGGCTCAATCTTACCGTACTGGTGCTGGCCCCGCGGACGATTGGGGAGGTTCTGGACGCAATAAGCCTGGTTGGTACCGCCGCGGGCAAAGCGGAAGAAGCGACTAATTTGACCGCGGAAATGGAGGGCCGGATTAAGGCAGTAACGGACAAAACGGCTCTTCCTGAGGAGCAGAGACCACGGGTTCTTTACGTTCTATGGCATAACCCACTGATGACGGTGGGCTCGGGGACCCGCATCCATGAGCTTATCGAAAGGGCGGGAGGGATAAATATCGCACAGGACCTGACTGAAGAATACCCAAAGATAAGCCTGGAAGCTGTGATTATGGCCAACCCTCAGGTAATTATCGCCGGCAGCGGTCACGGCAGCGGACAGGATGTCCCGGTTCAGTTCGCGTTGGCTGAGCCGAGGTTGGCGGGAGTTGAGGCTCGATTGAACAATCGGGTATATGAGATAGACTCTAACCTGACCAGTCGCCCCGGGCCAAGGATAGTTGATGGATTGGAGAAACTGGCGGAATTCATTCATCCGGAACTGTTTAAGGAGTCGCCATGAACGCTGCTCCGCCGGTGCATTTGCTCCACTGGCGTGGCCGGGTATACGGCATCGCCGGACTGATAATCCTGCTGGCAGTTGTCGCTGCCCTGGCGACGACGGTCGGAAGCGTTCAAATACCATTCTTGACCACCGGCAGTATTCTGCTGTCCAGGCTGCCGCTAATTGAAATAGTGCCTAAATGGGCGAGCACACTGGAAACGATTATCATTGATATACGGTTGCCCAGGGTCATACTGGCGGGGCTGGTTGGTGCGGCACTGGCGGCGGCCGGGGCTACATATCAGGGCCTTTTCCGGAATCCACTGGCTGACCCATATTTAATCGGCGTGGCGCAGGGCGCGGCGCTGGGAGCCGTGATCGGCTTTCTGCTTCCGCCGGGCTGGCACGCCCTGGGGTTCGGGATTATACCGCTGCTTGCCTTCACCGGTGCGCTCATCAGCACCACCGTGGTCTATATGCTGGCCCGCGTCGGCAAAACGTTGCCCGTAACGACGCTCATTCTGGCCGGCGTGGCACTCGGGGCGCTTTTATCCTCAATCGTCTCCTACCTCATAATTTCCAGCGGTGAAAAGATACACGGCATCATGTTCTGGTTAATGGGTAGCTTTTCCTTGAGCCAGTGGTCAGAGGTGATAATGGTATTGCCCTATATTCTGACAGGCCTGGTTGTCCTCCTGCTTTACGCTCGCTCATTAAATTTAATGCAGCTTGATGAAGAGCAGGCCCAGCAGCTCGGCATCAATGTGGAAAGGCTGAAGCTTGTCCTCCTCGGTGCGGCCACGCTCATCACTGCGGCCGCAGTCTCCTTCGTCGGCGTTATCGGCTTCGTCGGTATCCTCATTCCCCATGCGGTGCGCCTGATATGGGGCGCCGACTACCGATTCCTGCTCCCCCTGTCAGTGCTCACCGGCGCTATTTTTCTTATTCTGGCTGATATAATTGCGCGCACCGTGCTGGCGCCGACCGAAATACCAATCGGTGTCATCACGGCTATCTGCGGTGCTCCCTTTTTCCTGTACCTGTTAAGACGTCGAAGGCGGGTAATTTTCTGAGGGAAATATGATAACGATTGAAATGCATGATGTCTCGATTGGCTACGGTCGTAACGTAGTCCTGAAGGGCATCAACCTGCGAGTAAGTCCGGGAGAGATGGTGGGGCTGATTGGCCCGAATGGCTGCGGGAAGTCCACCATTATCCGGGCGTTAAGTCGCATCATTCCCCCGTTTTCGGGGCGGATTCTCGTCGACGGTCAGGATATAACCAGGGTATCCAGGCGAGAGCTGGCGCACTTAATCGGGGTGGTACCCCAGATGCCGCTGTTGCCCAGTGCCTTCACCGCTTTTGAAATCGTGCTCATGGGCCGCAATCCGCATCTTGGTTTCCTGCAGTATGAAGGGCCAAGGGAAATCGCTATTGCCTGGCAGGCTATGGAGAAGACAGGGACCCAGTCTCTTGCCGAGCGCAGGGTGAGCGAGCTTTCCGGGGGAGAAATACAGGGTTTGCTCATGGCCCGTGTTCTGGCGCAGGAAACGAAGGCGCTGCTTCTTGACGAGCCAACGGCAAACCTGGATATCGGTCGCCAGATTGAAATCCTTGGCCTGATCAGGAATCTGCGCCTGGATGGAAACATGGCGGTGCTGGCCGCCCTTCACGACCTGAATCTGGCGGCGCAGTATTGTGACCGCTTGGTTCTGATTGACCGGGGGCGGATATATGCCGAGGGTACTCCCCGGGAGGTCGTCACCGCCAAAAATATTGCCGAGGTTTATGGTGCTGAGAGCTGTGTTTACTCTCACCCGGTGAACGGTCTGCCCTGCGTACTGCTCAAGGCGGATAACGCTAGACTCCCCGGGCTTAGTGATACTCATGAAAAGGAATTCAGCAAGGATTAAATGGACATTCTGCTCATACTGTTACTGGCGATGATAATCGATTTGGCTTTCGGTGACCCGCCTGATGCCTTCCATCCGGTGGCGTGGATGGGCAAGGCGGCTTCATATATGGGAAAAGGCGCCAAAGGCCGTTCCCGTATGGTTCAATTTATCTGCGGTGTGGCTATGGTTCTGTTCATCATGGGGCTGTTTGCCGTTCCCGTTTACTTTGGCCTGATGTATTTGCATAGCTTCAGCTTTGTGGCCTACATCGTGGTTGGGGCGGTTCTTTTCAAATTGACCTTTTCCGTCAAAGGGCTGCGCCGAGCGGCGCTGGTCATCAAGAGACACCTGGTACAGAACCGGCTGGACAAAGCCCGTTTTGAGCTGAGGGCTCTCGTCAGCCGTGATACTCAAAAATTGACCCGTCCCATGGTAATATCAGCGACGGTGGAGTCGGTAGCGGAAAATATCAGTGATAGCTTTGTGGCGCCCCTGTTCTACTTTCTGCTTTTAGGGGTTCCGGGGGCGGTCGCCTATCGGGTGGTCAATACGCTGGATGCTATAATAGGCTATCACGGTGAATATGAATACCTGGGCAAGTTCGCCAGCCGACTGGATGACGTGCTCAATTTCATCCCGGCCAGATTGACGGCGCTCTTTCTGGTTCTGGCCGCTTTTCTGGCCCGAAAAAATGGCCGGAGGTCATGGCAGGTCGCGCTCAACGACCATACCAGAACGGAAAGCCCCAACGCCGGCTGGCCAATGGCGGCGATGGCGGGAGCTTTGAATGTGAAGCTGGAGAAAACCGGACATTATGAACTGGGAGAATCTTTAACCGCTCTCAAACCGGCAGCAATTGATGATACACTGAAACTGATGTATATCACCGTAGCGTTATGGCTAACAGCCTGCGGTCTGGCAGGAGGTATTTATCTTGTCCTTGCGACCTAGACCGGAAATACAGAAGATAAAGGCGTGTCCCCATGGCGGGCTCAATTACGCCGAGCTGAAGGCTGCGGGCATCTCTCCTGAGGCGTTAATCGACCTCAGCGTGTGCACCAACCCCTTCATGCCTCCACCGGAGATAAAGGAAATGCTCCTGGGCGACTTTGCCATCGATAAATACCCCGATTCTGAAGCCAGCGAACTGAGGCAACGGCTTGCCGACAGATTAAAGGTTTTGCCCGCTAACATCATAGCCGGGAGCGGCAGCACAGAGCTGATACGTCTTATTGCCCTGGCCTACTTTACCAGAGGAGACAACGTTATCATATTTGAGCCAACTTATGGTGAATATGAGCTTGCCAGCCAGCTTGCCGGGGCAAACGTGGTCAAGCACCAGTTGAGGGCTGAAGATAGTTTTGCTCCCAGAATTGATGAGCTGGTCAGTCTTATTAGACAGCATCACCCCAGAGGGGTTTTCATCTGCAATCCGAACAATCCCACGGGAAAATATCTATCACAGCCAGAAGTTAAACTGGTTTTGGAGGCAATCGGGGATGGCTTGCTCGTCCTGGATGAAGCGTATCTGTCGTTCGTGGAGCAGACCTGGCCTTCCATTGAGCTAATTCACCAGGACAACGTGATTTTATTGCGTTCTATGACCAAGGATTACGCTTTGACCGGTCTGCGCCTGGGGTACGCCATTGCCAGCAGGGAGATAATAAATACACTGCGCCAGGTTTGCCCACCGTGGAACGTAAATGTCATTGCGCAGCAAACCGGGGTTCGGGTTTTGGAGCATGAAGAGGCTTTGAACGAGAGCCAGCAGAAAATAAGAGAAGCCAGGCTATTTCTCTGGCAAGGGCTGGTTGAACTCGACCTGCCGCCATTGCCGTCGGACACTCATTATTTTCTGGTCAGGGTAGGCAACGCGAAGGTATTTCGTGCCCGATTACTCAGGCATGGTATTCAGGTGCGGGACGGCACGTCCTTTGGATTGCCGGAATACGTGCGTATTTCGACCCGCACCATACCTGAGTGCCGGAAATTGATGGCGGCTATTAAAGAGATAAAGGATAAAGGTGAACTGACGGCACCGGAGTGATTGTCTGGAGATGATTCATGTCGGAACTGATAATTAGCACCATTGAAAAAATCGAGCCGCTTGATGAGGTGGCAATGGAGAGAGCTCGGGTCAGACAGAACAGCCTGACCAAGCCACCGGGCAGCCTGGGTCGTCTGGAGGAACTGTCCATTCGGCTGGCGGGCATTCAGGGTAAGTCACCCCCGGGGATTAAAGAGAAAGCGGTCATGGTGATGGCCGGCGATCATGGCGTGGTGGCAGAGAAAATCGGTAACTGGCCACAGGAGGTGACCGCGCAGATGGTGGCCAATTTCCTGCGGGGTGGGGCCGGTATCAATGTCATTGCCCGGCACGTTGGCGCGAGAGTTATCGTCGTAGATATGGGAGTCGCCTCCGACCTCGGGCAGGATGCCAATCTGGTATCGCAAAAAGTTGGCCGCGGCACAAAGAATATAGCGGTCGGTCCCGCGATGACCATGGAACAGGCAGTGCAGGCGGTGGAGACAGGGATTGAACTGGTGACCGGTGAAGCGGATAGAGGGCTGGACATAGTGGGCACGGGTGATATGGGCATTGGGAACACCACGGCGAGCAGTGCTATCTGTGCCGTTATGACGGGAAAGCCTGTCCCTGAGGTAACCGGTCGTGGTACCGGCCTGACGGACGAGCAGTTGCAACATAAAATAACGGTAATTGGGCGTGCCCTCTCCGTAAACCAGCCCGAGCCGGCGCAGCCGGTGGCAGTGCTGGCCAAAGTGGGCGGATTTGAAATCGGGGGGCTGGTCGGGGTAATGCTCGGCGCCGCCGCGAGGCGTATTCCGGTGATTATTGACGGCTTTATTTCCGGCGCCGCGGCGCTCATTGCCACCGCCCTGTCACCACGACTGAAAGACTATCTTATTGCGGCGCACCGGTCGGCGGAGCCGGGGCACCGAATATCGCTTGAGCACCTGAAACTGGAACCATTGCTCAGCCTCAATATGCGTCTGGGGGAAGGTACCGGGTCGGCACTGGGCATCTTTTTGGCCGAGACTGCGGTCAGGATTCTGACCGATATGGCTACCTTTGGGGAAGCTGGAGTATCGGAAGGAGACAGGTAAACCATTGACCAGGTTTCTCGCTGCATTGCAGTTTCTGACCATCATCGCCATACCGTGGCGACGTGAACCACAGGCAGATGAGCTGGGACGTTCGGCCGGTTTCTTTCCCGTGGTCGGACTTATCATCGGGCTTATTCTGGTTGGTTTATACTGGCTTTTCGGCCTTCTCTTACCGCCGATGGTAGTGGCGGCTCTCCTGGTCGCTTCCCTCGCCGTCATCAGCGGGGCAATTCACCTTGACGGCTTTGCTGATACCTGCGATGGGCTGGCCAGTCACAAAACAGTGGAGGAGAGATGGCAGGTAATGCATGACAGTCGAGCCGGAGCTTTCGGCATCGTCGGCGTTGTGCTACTCCTGTTAATAAAATATGCTTCGCTGACCAGCATTCCTGCCGCTTCGATGATGATGGCGCTGGTATTGATGCCGGTCGTGAGCCGCTGGGCGATGGCCTATGCACTGTTCGCTTATCCCTACGCCCGCCCCTCCGGTCTGGGAAAGGCGTTGCAGCAGGGAACCAGATGGCCAGGGTTCACCATGGCTACGATTATCACCGTTGCCATAGCGGCAGTTATCGCGAACTTAATTGGCCTGGCCATCCTGTTTTTCAGCTGGGTGGTTACCCTGGTAGCAGCCGCTTATTTCAAGAGCAAATTCAAAGGGCTCACCGGTGATAACTATGGCGCCATAAATGAAGTGGTGGAAGTAAGTGTGCTTATTTTTATTACCATACTGGCCCGGTTCGGCCTGGCCTGAGGAGGAATAACATTGGGTAAAGTGTTCGTATCCTGGAGCGGTGGAAAGGAAAGCTGCCTTGCCTGTTACCGGGCGGCAGCCGGCGGGTTGAAAGTCAGCTACCTGGCCAATATGGTGACCGAGGACGGAAAGCACTCACGCACGCATGGACTATCTGCCAGGATACTGAAATTACAGTCACAGGCAATGGGCATTCCACTGGTGCAGCGGCAGGCCACCTGGCAGAGCTATGAAAGCGAATTCAAGAAGATGGTCGGTGAATTGAAGCAGGAGGGCATCGAGGGCGGCGTCTTCGGTGACATTGACCTAGATGAGCACCGGGAGTGGGTGGAGAGGGTCTGTCGGGAAACTGGCATCACGCCTCATCAACCCCTGTGGGGTGAAAGCCAGACCGAGATACTGAGGGATTTTATCAACTCCGGGTTTAAAGCGGTTATCGTGGCCACCAGAGCCGACCAGCTTGGCGAAGAATGGCTGGGACGGAAAATAGACATGGACTTTTTCACCCGGATAACCGAATTAGGCCGGACCAGAAACATTACACCCTGTGGTGAAACCGGCGAATATCATACCCTGGTAATTGATGGGCCCCTTTTCCAGAATCGGATGGAACTCACGCAGACCAGGAAGGTATTGAGGGACGGCCACTGGTTTCTGGAGGTTCTGGACGCGGCGTTGAGAGCGAAGTAATCATGGGAAAAACCGTGCTTATAATTGGTGGCGTCCGCAGCGGCAAAAGCCACTATGCCCAGGAGCTTGCCCGGAGTAAATCGGGGGCGGTGCTTTTTGTGGCCACGGCGGAGGCGGGTGACGAAGAAATGCGGCAGCGCATTGAGGAACATAAGAAGGCAAGACCAGCTACCTGGCGGACACTTGAAGTGCAAAGCCGTGTCGGGAAAAGGATACGGCAGGAAATAGGCGAGGCTCAGGTGGTGATTGTGGATTGTATTACTCTCCTGGTAAATAACGTTTTTAGTCAGCAGCAGAGCGCGGGTAACGGACGGGTAGACCTGAAGGTAGCTGAAAAAGCAGTCACGGATGAAATCAATGCGTTGCTGGAATGTTGCCGGCAGGTCGAAGCGAGTTTCATAATGGTGAGCAATGAGGTTGGGTCGGGGATAGTGCCGGCGGATAAAATGAGCCGCTTATACCGTGATTTACTGGGCAAGGCCAATCAAATGCTGGCACAGCAGGCTGATGAAGTGCTGATGATGGTGGCCGGAATACCGCTTCCGTTGAAGAGCGGCGGTTCGAAACAGTAAATAGAAGTAAATAGTCTTATCGCTTCAATTCAATCATTTTCCTGTAAATTCATATTGAATGTTATACAAATTGCCGGTATTAGCCTTCCTGATATTACCCTAGTTTTAAATTTTGAAATTTGAACAATGCTTCCTAATCCCTTTTCTTGGGCTAATTCCGCTATTTTTTGTGTGTATCCAATATTATCTGTCATACCATGAATGTAAACTGTTTTTGCACCATCTCTTTGCTGCTTTTCTAGTCTTCTAATATATGGCGTAAAACCACGTTCTGCAATAACTTCAGCTCTTGCTACCAATATAAACGCTATTCGTATCCAGTTCTTTTTAAAGAATAACTCTACATCTTCATCTGGACTCTTAGTAGCAATCTGCATAAGAAATTCAAGAAATTCGTCACTTTCTGTAGCCTCTGTACCAGCTGGTGTCTTAGGGTACAGATCCCGTCCCAATTCTTGTAATTCTCTCAATAATACTCTTGAGTACAAACCTTGGTCATCTAGAACTTCCATTTTTTGACACTTGTCTTTTATTTCTACATCATTCTCAATATCTTTTCTCATTACGTTATCTAAAAAATAATCTACACTACCTTTTTCATTCGATTCATTCAGCATTTTTTTTGTTGTAACTAAATCAACTGACCTTACCAAGCTATTTGATAAATATGGACGGCTTATTTGAATTAATGATTTACTGCAGAACAATAACATTGCCAGCGCAAGAGCCTTCTGCAAATCATCGTGTTGGTGACCTAGTCTAACAAAAACCGTTCCTTCCTCCCGTAATATCGCCTCTTTGTCAATTTCCTTTACCCACTTTATCTTTAAACTACATTGCATTATTCCTGACGATTCCTTGTCAAATCTTTTAGCGAATCCATTTACCAAACTTTCTATTTTTCCACTTATAGCTCTTCTTGCAAAATACTTATTACTTGAAGCTAATCCTTTTGAAATCCATGCACTCCATATCTGTGCTTTTTCCGGATTAAGGAATATTATTACTACTAAGATGAATAAAACACCAGCAATCGTCCACGGTACTGCTATGTTTACCATTATTCACTCACCGATTGAATCTTTGTTAATTTTTCGTAACAAGATATCCTATCACAGCAAAACTTAAATTCATTACTTTCTACATAAATGCAATATAAGTTATCAAGAGTTATTTTTCTTTCACAAAACTCACATTTAATCTTGCCCTGATTTACTAATTCGAGCAATCCTATTTTTTCTAATATTCCTTCAATATCTGAGTCAAGAATAGCTTTCAAATCTAATTGCTTCTTCATCTCAATTAACCTGAAATTATTTAACTGTTGTTTAGTATGGGATTTTAGTTTATATCTGTTCTTTTAATATGTCAACTAATATTTGCTAACATTTTTGCTAACGTACTTGTAAACATAAAATGGTATTCAGGATGGCTTGTTTTAACTTGGTGGCACAATACGCCTGTACTGCTTAATACGTGTGATTGAGAGCGTTCCTTAATTGCTTCGTGAAATCGCCCAGCTCTGTCAGAGAACTATCAGACTCAATGAGCTGGATTATCCGGCTGCCTACTATCACCCCAT
>SOKS01000189.1 GCA_004375725.1 Dehalococcoidia bacterium
AGGAGGAAGGTAATATGGCCTATCAGGCAAAGGACTACAGTTATCTTATTGGCATCGACGGTTTCAGCGAAACGCTGCTGAAAAACCATTTCACCCTATATCAGGGCTATGTTAACAATACCAACAAACTGATAGAACTGCTGAACAGCAAGGCGAAGGATGCCACCAATCCAGAATACGCAGAACTGAAGCGGCGTTTTGGCTTTGAGTTCAACGGTATGAGGCTGCATGAATATTATTTCGAGAACCTTATCTGCCCGGCAACCAGACCGGAAACGGTGACCAAGAAGCTGGCAGATGCGTTTGGCAGCTACGAAGCCTGGGAGCAGGATTTTAAAGCCACCGGTTCCCTGCGCGGCATCGGCTGGGCGATTCTTTACCAGGACAACGTTACCGGCCAGCTTTTCAACCAGTGGATTAACGAGCACGAGGTTGGCCACCTGGCCGGCTGCCAGCCCATCCTAGTGATGGACATTTTCGAGCATGCCTTCATGACCGACTACGGTTTGAAACGGGCGGGTTACATCGCCGCCTTTTTCCAGAACATTAACTGGGAAATCGTCGAAAAAAGGCTGAGCTGAAGCCAGTTCAAGAAGGATGAGATAAAAGTCGCTGACCGGCCGTCAACAAGAGCATATAATTTGGTAAATAAAAAGAGGAGGTGCCCAGATGGCAGAGCAGATTTGTCCGGCTTGTGGCTGCACGGTTGTCGGCGAAGGACACGAAAAAGACGGCGTTCTTTACTGCTGTGAACCGTGCGCTACTGGTGGACAGTGCGGCTGTGGCTGTTGTGAAATCGTAGAGGAAGAAAAGAAATAAAATTGTCCAGTGGGTTGAGATGAGGCGGGTCAGCGTCTATAATATTATTTGATGCAACGACAAGGGAGGAAACGGATGGGTGATGAGAAAAGACCGCGCCTCACCGAGACCGTTCATGGCGCAGGTTGAGCTTGTAAAATAGGTCCGGGAGACCTTGCTAAAGCATTAGCCAATCTTCCGTTAGTCTCTCATCCCAATCTGATTGTCGGTATGGAGAGAGCTGAGGACGCTGGCGTCTACAAGCTGACCGACGACCTGGCGGTTATCCAGACGCTGGACTTCTTCACGCCCATCGTGGATGACCCATACTCGTTCGGGCAGGTGGCGGCGGCCAATGCGCTGAGTGACGTGTACGCGATGGGCGGCCGACCGCTCACCGCGATGAATATCGTCTGTTTCCCGATAAAGACCATGGACATATCTGTCCTGAAAGAGATACTGGCCGGCGGTCTGGAAAAAGTACACGAGGCGGGCGCCATTTTGGTGGGTGGACACACGGTTGAGGACGCTGAGTTGAAGTACGGCCTTTCCGTCACCGGGGTCATCCATCCGGAAAAGGTGGTTCTTAATACCGGGGCCCGAGCCGGCGACAAGCTTATTCTCACCAAGCCACTGGGCACGGGCATCATCAGCACCGCCATAAAGAGTGGCGTAGCCAGTGCCAGTGCCGAAGCCAGGATAGTTAAAAGCATGGCCACCCTCAACCGGAAAGCGGCCGAGCTTATGCAGGAGGCAGGCGTAAGCGCCTGTACGGACATTACCGGATTTGGTCTTCTCGGCCACGCCAGCGAGATGATTGACGGCAGTGACGTTGGCATGGTCATCCATTCCGCAGCGGTGCCGCTTTTCCCTGAAGCCAGAGAGTACGCGGAAAGGGGAATGACTCCCGGCGGGTTGCAACGCAACCGCGACTTCCGCGCCAACATGGTTACCATGGCAAAGACCGCCCCCGATTATCTGGCGGATATCCTCTTTGACCCTCAGACGTCAGGAGGGCTGTTTATATCAGTTGCTCCCGAAAAAGCAGAGAAACTGTTAGCAAGCATGCACCGGGAAGGCATCCCGGAAGCAGCTCTGGTTGGCGAAGTCGTGGCTGAACCAAAAGGGAAAATAGTCGTTGATTAAAATGGTTTTTGATTGATAAAAACAGCTTATCCTATATGCCGGAAGAGGCCAAATCCTGATTCTGGAATAGCTGCTTACCATATCCGATACCTCTTATTTTTTCAACGGTCAGCGCTAAAACTAAAAGCTACATCAAGCTAGCAGAAATGCTTGTCAGCTTATACCGGTGTATAATTTTAAAATAATGGCCGGGATAAAGCTCATTGATAAAAAAGGTTCCACGCTGCACGACTACCCGTACAGTACGCCCGCCCGGAAATGCCCACACTTCTGGATAATCAACGTTACCCCACCTGGCCCGGCCCACTGCCGGCACCACTGCCTCTACTGCTATGCCCGTGAAGCCATCTATTCGAACTACTCAACCGAAACGCTCATTTATCGCAACCTGCCGGAACTTGTTGAAAAAGACTTAAAACAGATAAGCCTGTGCCCGCCCATCTCCATCTCCAACGTTTCTGACCCCTGCCAGCCCATCCCGGAACTCAAGGCCGAGGTGAGGCGATTGATACAGTTGCTGATGGACTACGGCGTCGCCTTTGCCATCACCACCAAAGGTGACCCGCGCTTTCTCCTGGACCTGCCCGGTTTCATCGCCTACCGGCCGAAATTCATGGCCATCACCATAGAAGGCACCGCTGATATCCTGCATCTGCTCTCGCCCGCAGCACCACCGTTGGAACAACGGCTGGCAGCAGTGCGGCAGCTTTCCGCTCTGGGCATAGATACATTGATTCGCTTCGACCCGGTCTTCATCCACCTTTTTCAGGCACTATACGGCGATACCTGGTTCAAGAAGATTGAGGAACTGATACACATCTTTACCAAAACCGGGGCAAAGCACATCATTTGCAGTACCGGCCGGTTGTCGCGAAAATCAGCCAGTCCGGATGGCGCCAGTCTGTGGCAGCGCATCTGGCAGGTTATCCATCGCCAGTCCCCTGAAGCTGCCCGCCGATTTGAACAGGAATATGGCTATGAGCGCGGCGGCACCAGCCAGGGATACCTGCTGCGGAGGGATATTCGCCTGGCGCTGCACCAGCAGCTCAGAAAGCTGACAGAAAAAAACGGGATGACGTACGCCACCTGCCAGGAACTCGGCGCTGCCGAGTCTGACTCGCCCGGCCTGCCGCACTGCGAGCGTTTCCGGCTGCCTTTCGCCCGGAAACAGGCGGACGGCCGATTCCAGGCTATCGATGAGTGCACGGCCAACTGCCACGTTACCTGCCGCAATCTGCTCCAGCCACCCTGCGGGCGACCCGAGCTTGCTTCACCCCGACCGTTCAAGATCAGCTACCTGAAATAGCCGAGAAACAGGACCCAGAGCAAGCGCAAATTGTGCTATAATGAGACCATATACGCCGCATTTGCCGGACAGGAGGTTGCTTCAATCAGTAAAAAGGAGAAACGTTATCACCTCGCGGGCTGGCTTCTGTTTCTTGTCTGCGCCTTCTTCTTCATCGCGCAGAGTCTCACTGACAATAATATATTGGGTCTCAGCGGCAGTATTATCTTTCTCGCCGGTTGCATCGCCTTCCTGATCCCGCTCGTGGTCAACTGGCACAAGTAATAAAAAAACAATAAAGCGAATGTAGTACAATAGAAAAAGATAATTCTCCGACCCCATATTTGATATCCGTCTCTGATAATAAGCGATAGATTGAGGTGATTTAATTATGGATGCGAGTGGCATACTGTTCATTATCTTAATAGTCATACTTTTCATTCTGTCGGTCATATTCATCCCCTACTGGCTGACAATGCATGCTGTCCCGAAAGTAATCAAGGCGTTCCGGCA
>SOKS01000192.1 GCA_004375725.1 Dehalococcoidia bacterium
TGCCTGGCTGCTCCAGGCTCCTCAGCCAGCCCACCTCATCCTTTTTCACGTCCAGGATGACAAAGGTCTCGCTTTTTCTGATTCCGGGCACGCCGGCCAGATAGTTTTTGACGAATTTAGTCAGCTCACCGGACGAATGGAACCACGCGCCGATAAATAAATCATGGTTGCCGGTGCAGAGCGATACGTAGCGCACGTTCGGGCAATTCGCCAGTGACTCGGAAACCCCATCGATTTTCCCCAGTTCCACCTCAAGGGCGATGATGGCAATGATGTTATAGCCCAGTTTGGACGGGTTCAGGATGGCGGTGAAGGTGACTATGCCCCGTTCCTCCAGATGCTGAATCCGCCGTCTAACCGTCGTCTCGTTCACGTTCAGTTTACGGGATAGCTCGGCACTGCTCTTCCGGGCATCCTTGGTCAGCTCCGCAATCAGACGAAGGTCCAGGTCGTCCATGGCAGACAATAGTATGGCACGAGACATCTTCCCTGTCAATTCATATAAATCTTAAAAATAAAAAGTCGATGGCTCGCTGTTTTCAAACGATTTTACTTCCCGGTCGGCTGTAATTTGGCATAATTATAATTTACTACGTCTAAATCAGACAAAAATCGGGTAAGTTTTGCCTTTTTCCGCCAGGTTTTAACCCTTGACCAGAAGAAGCACAGGGTTGATAATTGTGGAGTAGAAAATTTTCCCTGGCCGGTGAAAGGGGCCGGAAATATGGCCACCGCAACGCAACGTAAATCAAACTACGTCGTCATTGATTCCGAAAGGTGCAAAGGCTGCCACCTCTGCATTGCCTTCTGTCCCAAGGGAGTTTTGAAACCGGCATCCCGGATCAACCGCATGGGATATACGCCGGCCGAGGTCAATGAAAAGAAAACCCGCGAATGCACCGGCTGCGGCATCTGCGCTCTGATGTGCCCGGACGTCGCCGTTACCGTACATCGTCTTAAAAAGAGGTAAAAAAATAAAACTATCTTATAATCGCTTTCGCCTGGGGGCTTCCAGTGTTTGAAAAAACGCTGATGGCAGGTAATATCGCCATCGCGGAAGGTGCTATTTCGGCCGGCTGCCACGCCTACTTCGGCTATCCGATTACTCCCCAGAACGAAATCCTCGAGCACATGTCCAAACGCATGCCGGAGGAAGGCCGGGTATTTGTTCAGACGGAGAGCGAAATAGCCGCCATCAACATGGTCCACGGGGCAGCCGCCTCGGGCTGCCGCGCCATGACCACCACCTCCAGCCCCGGCTTCAGCCTGAAGCAGGAGGGAATTTCCTATCTGGCCGGAGCCAATCTCCCCGCCGTTATTGTCAACGTGATGCGCGGTGGGCCGGGCCTGGGCAATATCGGTGGGGCCCAGGGTGACTATTTTCAGGCCACCAAGGGTGGTGGTCACGGCGACTACCGTGTTATCGTTCTGGCGCCGGCCACGGTGCAGGAAATGATGGACTTCACCATGCTGGCCTTCGAACTGGCGGACAAGTACCGCAACCCGACGATAGTACTGCCGGACGGCTTCCTCGGCCAGGCCATAGAGCCAGTAACCATGCGCGCGCCGGTCACGAAGCTGCCTGAAAAACCATGGGCCATCACCGGAGCCGTGGGGCGGGCCAAGAATATAATAAACTCCTTTGCCATGGAGCCGATCAATGACCAGCCCCGCATCGAGCTCATTCGCCAGAAGCTGGAAAGGATAAGGCAGGACGAAGTTCGCTTTGAAAGCATCAACCTGGATGACGCGGCTCTGGTTATCGTCGCCTACGGCAGCGCTTTCCGCTCGGCGATGACGGCCATGCAAATGGCCCGTGAGGAAGGACTTAAAGTCGGTATATTCCGCCCCATCACCCTTTTCCCCTTCCCAATCAAACCCCTGTCCGATTTATCACGGAAAGTGAAACGTTTCCTGGTGGCCGAGATGAGCTTCGGCCAGCTTATTGAAGATGTCAGGCTATCCCTGGGAGCGGATGCGCAGGTAGAGCTGGTCAATCAGTTCGGCGGCGTGCCCATGTCCGCCGATGAGATACTGGAAGCCATAGAGAAAATAATGAAATAGCCGGTTAGGGTTGAAATGGCACAGTTGGAATATAACGAACTGGAAACGATACTGTATCAGAAGCCGGAAGCGCTGGAGGAACACCCCTTCCATTTCTGCCCCGGCTGCGGCCACGGTATTGCCCTCCGTCTTGTCGCCGAGATAATCGATGAGCTGGAAATCAGGGAGAGGGCGATTTGCGTGGCCTCCATTGGCTGTTCGGTCAATTCCTACGAATATTTCAACTTTGACGGCCTGGAATCTGCCCACGGACGCGCTCCGGCCGTGGCCACTGCCATCAAAAGGTGCCACCCCCATCTCATCCCTTTCACCTACCAGGGTGACGGCGACCTGGCGGCCATCGGCACGGCTGAGATAGTGCATGCCTGCGCCCGCGGCGAAAATATCACCACCATCTTCATCAATAACGCCATCTACGGCATGACCGGGGGGCAGATGGCCCCCACCACACTCACCGGCATGTATTCGACTTCAACGCCGGCCGGGCGAAAGCCATCTCTGGCCGGCTATCCCATCCGTGTCTGCGAGATGCTCTCAACTCTGGAAGGCACCGCCTATATCTCCCGGGTTGCCTTGCACAGTCCAGCCGCGGTCAGGAAGGCCAAGCAGGCGATAAAGCTCGCTTTTCGTACCCAGCTTGCTGGCCTGGGAATGTCACTGGTCGAGGTGCTGTCTCCCTGCCCGACCAACTGGCGGGTAGAGCCAGTAAAAGCCCTGGAATGGCTGGCGGAAAACATGCTTCCCTATTATCCGCTGGGTGAATATAAAGTGATTGACGCCGTGGCGGCGCTGAAAAAAGAGGACCACCATGCATGAGGAAATCGCCATAGGTGGCTTTGGCGGGCAGGGGGTGCTGTTCCTCGGGCGGCTGCTCACCGAGGCTGCCTTCAGAGAAGAGCGTGAAGTGGTGTACATGCCCTCGTACGGGGCGGAGAAAAGGGGCGGTACCGTCTGGTGCAACGTCACCATCTCCGATGAACGCATCGGCGCCCTGTTCATTGCCCGACCCACCATCGCCGTGGCCATGAACTCGGCTTCACTGACCAGATTCGAACAGACCACCAGGTCGGGAGGAGTGCTGGTGGTTAATCAATCACTCGTTCCGGAAACAGTGGCGCGGGAGGATATAAGCATTGTCTATATTCCGGCAAATGACCTTGCGGCTGAGTTAGGGGACAGTGGGGGTAGTAATCTGGTTGCCCTTGGCGCACTACTTGCCTGCCGCGCCGTCGTTTCGGTAAGCCGCATAAACAAAATAATGGAGGATATGCTGACTAAAAACCCGGAGCGCCTGGAAATAAATAAAAGGTCGCTCAATAGAGGTTATAGCTGGACGCAACAGAATACACAGGCCGCCCGTCAGGTCTGAAAGGTGGTCAACCATGTTCGATGAGCGGACACTGACTGACGTTCGCCAGGGGCTTAAAAAATGGGAAGCTGAGGTTATTAAGTCAGCTCCTGACCTGGCGGCAAAAAAACGGCTCTCCACCGTTTCCGATCTCCTGGTAAACCCGATATACACCCCGGAAGACATTCGTGACCTGGATTTCAACCGCGATATTGGCTATCCCGGCTTTTTCCCGTTTACCCGCGGCTGCCAGGCTACCGGCTACCGTGGGCGGGTCTGGACACTCCGCATGTTCTCCGGATTCGGCACCGCCGAGGACACCAATCACCGGTGGCACCAGCTTCTCAAGGAGGGTGAGACCGGGCTGAGCACCGCCTTTGACTTCCCCACCCTGATGGGCTACGACTCCGATTCACCAAAGGCCAGGGCCGAGGTCGGCAAGTGCGGGGTCGCCATCGATACCCTGGCCGACCTTGAAATCCTGACCAGGAACATCCCCCTGGACAAAGTGACCACCTCCATGACCATCAACCCCCCTGCCAGTGTGCTCTGGGCAATGTACCTTGTGGCCGCCGAGAAGCAGGGAGTCGGCTGGGATAAGGTGGGAGGAACCATTCAGAACGATATGCTCAAGGAGTTCATCGCTCAGAAGACATTTATGTGTCCGCCGGAACCGTCAATCAGGCTCATCAGCGATACCATCGAATTCGGCGCCAAACATGTTCCCCGCTGGAACACCATCAGCATCAGTGGCTACCATATCCGCGAGGCGGGTGCCACCGCCGTACAGGAATTAGCGTTTACCCTGGCCGATGGCATCGCCTACGTTCAGGATGTCATAGAACGCAAGAAACTGGACGTTGACACCTTCGCACCGAGACTGTCTTTCTTCTTTGACTCCCACATGGACTTTTTCGAGGAAATCGCCAAGTTCCGGGCGGCGCGGCGGATGTGGGCTAAAATCATGCGCGACCGCTTCCAGGCGAAAAACCCCCGCTCCTGGTGGCTCAGGTTTCACACGCAGACGGCCGGCTGCTCGCTGACGCACCAGCAGCCGCACAACAACATCGTCCGCACCACCACCGAGGCGCTGGCGGCTGTCCTGGGTGGAACCCAGTCGCTGCACACCAATTCCTTCGACGAGGAGTTCGCCCTGCCCACGGAATTTGCCGCCACCATTGCCCTCCGCACCCAGCAGATACTGGCCGAGGAGACCGGCGTGGTCAACACCATCGACCCCCTGGCCGGCTCCTACTATATGGAGGCGCTGACCAGCCGGATAGAAGATGAAGCCTGGAAATACATCAACCAGATAGATAAAATGGGCGGCATGCTGGCGGCAATTGACCGAGGATTTCCGCAGCGGGAGATTGCCAA
The DNA here is from genome assembly GCA_004375725.1 of Dehalococcoidia bacterium. Lineage (GTDB taxonomy): Bacteria > Chloroflexota > Dehalococcoidia > Dehalococcoidales > RBG-16-60-22 > E44-bin89. The sequence continues at coordinate 4,790 of SOKS01000192.1, forward strand.
CGCCGCCTACAAGTTTAAACAGCAGGTGGATAATCAGGAAAAGATAGTCGTAGGAATAAACAGGTACCTGGCTGAGGAAGAAACCCCGATTGAGATATTGAAAATCGACGAAAAGGCGGAAGCAGAACAGGTCAAAAGACTAAAAGAAGTCAAGAGAAGCCGGGACAGCCGGACGTTAGCACAAACGCTCAACGACCTCCGTGCCGCCTGCCAGGGCGATAAAAACGTCATGCCCTGTGTCATTGAGGCGGTCAGAGCCTATGCCACCGAGCAGGAAATCTGTGACGTTTATCGCGAGGTCTTCGGTGAATACCGCGACCCCGGGTTCTTCTGATTTGGGGACTACTATGGAGAGGAAAAGGAAACTGAGGGTGCTGGTAGCCAAACCTGGCCTTGACGGCCATGACCGTGGCGCCAGGATTATTGCCCGCGGTTTGCGTGATGCGGGCTTTGAAGTCATCTATACCGGAGTGCACCAGACTCCGGAGCAAATCGTTAATGCCGCGATTCAGGAGGATGTTGACCTGGTTGGCTTGAGCTGCCTTTCCGGGGCGCACCTGCACCTGTTTTCCGAAGTAGTCAGACAGTTGAGAGCCGGTGGTGCCGGCGACATCACCGTCATTGGCGGCGGTATTATTCCCGAGGAAGACATCCCCAGGTTAAAGAAAGCCGGCATCAAGCACGTGTTTCTACCAGGAACCACGATTGTCGAAATCGTTGACTGGACGCTGAAAAACGTACGGCCGGACAGCCGTTCCGATTCACCAGGAAAAAAGGCGGGCTAGACCGGCACCTCCGCGGTTACCGTATAACCCCTGCCTGGAGCGAAGTCAACGACTATTTTCCTTCCGATGAGCTGAGTCCTTGCCTGCATACCGGCCGGTTCTCGTTCGCCATCTCGTGTCGGATTATGGTATAAATATTCTGAAATCATTTCAATTCGCGGTAAATCTACGGTAACGCTGATAAAGGAGTTTTTGAGAGATGAACGCATGGGAAGCAATCGTCAATATGCTCAAGGCTGAGGGAATCGACTTTATCTTCGGTATAGGCGATTCCAGTTTGCAGCTGTATGCCGACAAAATTGAGGGTATAACCAATGTAAACCTGCGCTATGAAGGTTCCGCGCCTTTTATGGCCATGGCCTATGCCAGGGTGAGCGGTAAGCCAGGTGTGTGCACCGCCAGCGTTGGACCGGGGACGGCAAACTTACTTCCAGGCGTACTGGAAGCATACTCCGGGTGTTCACCGGTCGTGATAATCAATGCCGCCGGCTCACAGAAGACGTACGGGATGGGTGAGTTCCAGGAATCAGACCAGATAGCCATGATGAAGCCCATAACCAAGTGGAGCGCCCGAATCCCGTATACTGACAGGATTCCGTGGTTTGTGCGCCGGGCCTTTTCCATAGCCACCAATGGGCAGCCGGGGCCGGTCTTCCTGGAGCTGCCTTACGATGTGAGCGGGAAGACCCGCTGGGAACTGCACGATATCGGCACCCCCCGGTACGTGCCTTCACGGAGAATCCGCATGGGCGGTGACCCCGCGCTAATCGATGAAGCGGTAAAACTGCTGGTAAAGGCGAAACGGCCGGTGGCGGTTTCCGGAAACGGAACCGTACAGTCAGGAGCCGCCGAGGAGTTTAAACAGTTTATCGAGTCGCTTGGCATGCCGTTTCTGACCACACCGGGAGGGAGAGGAATTCTGCCAGAAACCCACCCGCTGGCCCTTGGCGTGTGCGGCTACTACCGCACCAAGGTCGGGAAAGAAGTCTATTCAGGCGCTGACCTGGTATTCACCGTCGGCACCAGGAACGAAAGCTACAGCACACACCAGTGGCGTGATTTTCCCGAGGGAGCCAGGTTCATTCAGATTGACATTTCCCCATCCGAGATAGGCAAAAACTGGATACCAGATGCCGGCATCGTCGGCGATGCCAAAATTGTCTTGAGGCAACTCATCGATGCTATTCAAGACGAGGTTATAGCGGCCGAAGATTTCCGGGAAATGCCCAGGGTGAAGGAGATATTGAAAGCAAAAGAGGAGTTTGAGAAGGAGGTGGAGGCGGAATGTATGGTAGCGGAAACACCGATACCGGCCAAGAGAGCGGTGTATGAACTGAGCCGTGTCTTTGGCCAGAACACCATTCTGGTCAGCGAAAACGGCTCGCAGGACAGCTGGTCATACTGCTGCCCGCATTTCCAGGTGCAGGACGGCTCGGAATGCGTGCCGGTTGCCGAGCAGACGTGTATGGGCATGGGGGTTGTCGGTGCCATCGCTGCCAAACTGGCCAGGCCGGAGAAAAAAGTGGTTTGCGTCACCGGCGACGGTGCCTTCCAGATGTATATGAAAGAGCTGCCAACGGCAGCGCAATACAGGGCAGGGTGCACATGGCTGGTTTTAAACAACTCCGCACTTGGCTGGGTAAAGCACCACCAGATGACCGCGGCAGGCTGGAATACCAGCACCTTCCAGGTGCAGCCTGATTTCGTCAAATGGGCGGAGGCCTGCCAGTGCTTCGGCCTGAGAATTGAGAAAGCGTCCGAGATAAGACCAGCTCTGGAAGAGGCCATAAAAGCCAACGAACGGGGTATACCGGCGGTGCTTGACTGTGTTACCGGCCTGGATATGACGCATTTTCAGCGCGCGGAGTAGGCATTTGGTGAGAGAATCATTCAGCCATGCTTTCTAATTGGAAACCCTCCAGAATATATTACGGGTGGTGGATAGTCGGGGCCTCCGTACTCGTCGCGATGTACGCCGGTGGCGTCGTCTTCTACGGGTTTACCGCTATCTTTGAACCAATCGCCAATGACATGGGCTGGAGCTATGCTCAAATCTCCCTGGCGGCTTCCCTTCGCGGCCTTGAGCTTGGCCTTCTCGCCCCGCTTACCGGCATACTTACGGACCGCCTCGGCCCGCGGCGACTCATTTTCAGCGGGGCATTAATTACGGCCGTGGGCCTGTTCCTGCTCAGCCGAACCACGTCTCTCGCCATGTTTTACGGCGCTTTCGCTCTTATCGCCGTCGGCATGAGCGCCACCACACTCACCGTGTTGATGACCGCCGTTGCCAACTGGTTCCGCTTGAGGGTAAGCATCGCCAGCGGGATTGCTAATTCTGGTTTCGGTCTCGCCGGTTTGCTCGTGCCCGTAATAGTGAAACTCCTTGAGATTTATGACTGGCGGATGACAATGGCCATTCTGGCAGCTGGTATGCTGATAGTAGTCACGCCACTTTCCTTAGTTTTTCGGCACCGACCAGAACAGTATGGTTATCAGCTCGATGGTCTTAAAGAGGCGCCGGCACCATCCACCGCCAGAATTACGACCCGTCCGCCCACTGAATTGAAAATCGGGTTAGTACAGGCGCTTAAGAGTATCGCTTTCTGGCGCATTGCGGCGACCTACATGGTGCATGTGACAATTATAAGCAGCATCATCACTCACATTATGCCGTACCTGAGCAGTATTGGTATTGCCAGGACAAGGGCCGGCCTGGTGGCTATGGCGATACCGCTAATGAGCATTGGCGGCCGTCTCGGTTTTGGCTGGCTGGCGGACAAACGCGACCGTCGGCGCGTGATTGCTGGAACATTCGGGATGGTTACCCTTGGTCTGCTATGCCTTGCCTACGCCCCGAACGCTGGTTTCTGGCTGCTCATTCCCTTCCTTTTTCTTTTCGGCACCGGCTATGGTGGCAGTACCACGGTAAGACCCTCCATCGTGTCTGAATATTTCGGCCGGTCGAACTTTGGCAGCATTTTTGGTTTTATCGTCGGTATCAATGCGCTGGGTGGCATCGCTGGTCCATGGCTCGCGGGGTGGGTCTACGATACCTGGGGTAGCTACCAGGGCATCTGGTTAACCTATACCGGACTGGCGGTTGTTGCCATGCTGCTAATCTTCAATATTTCCCGAGTAAAAATGACCCGTGAATCAGAATCTGGAGTTTAAAAAGGAGGAGTTAAATGACAGCAAAAGGAGCATTGATGCTTTCGGAAAAGGACAATGTGGCCACGCTGCTTGAGAATGTGGCGTCTGGTGCCGAGGTGCTGATTCGTCTCGGCAAGGGAACCAGTACCGTAAACGCCAGAGAAAGCATACCCTTCGGTTTCAAAATCGCCGTGAAGGCTATCGCCAGAGGTGCCACCATCACCAAGTACGGCGAAACCATCGGCAGCGCCTCGTGCGACATCAAGCAGGGGGAAATGGTCCACATCCACAATCTGGAAGGCGGGCGTGGCCGGGGAGATTTAATGAAAGGAGGCGTCAGATGAATTTTACAGGATACGCAAGACCGGACGGCTCGGCCGGGATTCGCAATCACGTGCTGGTAATCCCGGGGGGATTTCTGGCCGCCAAAATCTGTGATTTCGTTGACGGCACGAAAACCATACTTACCGCGGATACGGGAAGCGGTCGTACCAGCCTTGACCGCGAGACCATCGCGCGCACCCTGATAGGACTGGGGCGTAATCCAAATGTAGCTTCGGTTATTATCCATACCTTGAGCCCGGGTGTGGGATATCCGGAACTCAAGCCGGCACGCCTCGCCGAGGAGATAGCCAAGTCGGGGAAGCGTGTGGAGATACTCGATGTGGCCAAGGAAGGGAGCACATTCCGAGCTCTGGAGAAAGGAGTGCCGCTGGCAAGGGAGATGGTGCTGGAGGCTTCCCGCCTCAGACGGCAGCCCTTCGATTTGAGCCACCTGGCCATAGGTGTGAAATGCGGCCACTCGGATACGACCTCCGGCATTGCCGGCAACCCGGTTATTGGCAACCTCTTCGACCGCATCGTCGCCGCCGGTGGCACCGCCTTCTTCGGCGAGACCACCGAGATTATTGGCGCGGAACACATCCTGTGCCAACGCGGCATCAACGAGGAAGTGTCCAGAAAAATCCTAGAAGCGGCAGCTAAGATAGAAGCCGCCGCCAAAGCAACCGGTGATGACATTCGCACCGTTAACCCGGTGCCCTCCAATATCGCCGGAGGCATATCCTCACTGGAAGAGAAGTCGCTGGGCGCCATCCACAAGTCGGGGTCGGCACCAGTACAGGATGTGCTCAAGTATGGAGAGAGGCCAGCCGGTAAGGGACTGTACTTCGTGGACAACTGGATGAGCATGGGTTCCATCTTCGCCGGTTACGCTGCCTCGGGGGCGCAGCTGGTCATCTTTCAGCTGGGAGGCGGTGGGGTGGTGGGTAATGACCTGCTGCATACTTCCACCGCCGTCATTGCCCCGCTCCTGTGGACGACGGCCAATCCCAAGACGCTGGCCATGGCGCCGACCAGCCTCGACTTTTACTCCGGCACCGTTATCGAGGGAAAAGATACGATTGAAGAAGCCGGTGGAAAACTCCTGCAGTTAGTACTGGACATCGCTTCCGGCACCATGACCAGGGTGGAAACCCTGCGCCACACTGACCCGACGCAGATATATCTGAGGGACCCCAGTTTCTGAAAAATATCGCGAACAGGGGCGTTTTTCAAGGCGCTGCGGCTACATAGAAAACAGAATAGAAATGAGCCAGGAGTTACGGCTAACCCTTGAGCAATATCTCCCGGACTTTGCCGGCAAATTCTTCGCTCTCAGGGCCATCAGCTACCAGCTGTATTTGCTCAGGGGAGCTTACTCCCAGCCCCAGCTCCGCCGCCCGGGCAATCTGCTCCTGACCGAAGATTGGGCCCTTGCTGACCTCCGGCGTGGTGCCAAATAACCTGAGGATAGCCACTCCCACCGCGTCTATGGCCACGCGGTCGGTGCCGGCGAGTATCACCTCGGCATTCACCCGTTTACCCTTGTCCGGCCCCCCATCGACGAAAGCCTCCACCCCGTCCAGCACGACGAGGCCCGGATTATAAGCGGTATTCATTTCGGCTATCATCTGCCGCTGGTATCGCGAGCTGTGCAGTTCCCCCATATAGGGATACCCGGTCCGGGGTACCATCCCCACGGTGTTTTTCAGCGACAGGGTAAAGTGGCCGCCGTAGCCATGCGTTTTGAGACAGCAGGTCTGGACAATTGCTTCCGCTTCCAGATAAATGCGGGCAAAGTGAAAGCCGTTCTGCCAGTGGCTGTCACCTGGTTTAACGTGAACCCATCCCTCCGGTCCCAGCTCCTGAAGGTTGACCACCTCAATGCCCAGTTCCTTAGCCAGCGGGAATATGCCCTTGCTCTCCATTACATCACGGGTATTTGGTGGGCCGCTGCGCTCGGCCAGGGTTATACTGCTGGCCCCCATTTCCTGCAGGCTCAGGACCAGCGAGCGCAGGGTATCATTGTGCGTTGAGCCGGGAGCGGGGTCGGCGGTATTGAAGTTCGGTTTTAAAGCTACCGCCCTGCCCTTCACCGGATTGGCCCCGAGCAGGTCAATCGCTTTCCGCACCCCCTCGGCGCGGTCGCGAGTTCGCACCAGACTTATTCTGGTTAACTGAGTTTTACCAGTCATGTTCGACTCCTTTGCTGCCGCCGGAACGGTTGTCTTTTTTAACGGCGCTTCTTTTCTTAAACAGGCCGGGAGAAACGATGTTGCCAGCACCAGTCCGCCCAGTAAGGCCAGCTCTTTTAGAAACTCTCTTCTGCCCAGTTCTTTGAAAAGTGCCTGACCCTTGTACCAATGAACCGGTGACATTTCCTCTCCTGTTGGTTATCCCAGGTTCTTAATGTCAAACACGGTACACCGTCATCATTTTCATATTAAGTGCCCTGTAAACTGCCTGTCAAGGACGCTTTTGAATTTTTCACTATGAGAAGTTAAACTGATACCGACCTCTTGATATTGACCGGTTTTTCCAGCCGGTGATGAAGAACAGGCGGTAAGAAAATAGAGCCAAGGAGAGTGTGCCATGGCGAGAGCCCTGGAAGGTATACGTATCGTTGATCTGACGCATGTTCTGGCCGGACCGATAGCTACCATGATACTGGCCGACCTTGGTGCCGAGGTGCTCCACGTTGAACCACCGCATGGCGACGACGCCCGGGAATTTGGCCCTTTCGCCGGTGAGGCGGGCAAAAACCGCAGCGCCTATTTCGTCAGCCTGAACCGAAATAAGAAAAGTGTTGTATTGAACCTCAAACACGAGAAGGGCAAACAGATTCTCCGTGAGCTAATCAAAATTTCAGATGTTATCATTGAAAATTACCGCCCGACCACCATGCCAGAGCTGGGGTTCGGCTGGGCAGAAATTCAAAAAATAAACCCGGCCATCATCTATGCCTCCATATCAGGTTTCGGCCGGGATACGCCGCCAGAGTATGGCTCTCGCCCGGCCTATGATATTATCGCGCAGGCGTACAGCGGGTTCATGAGCATCACCGGCCCTGAAGACGGCGCGCCGTGCCGGGCTGGCGCATCGATAGGCGACATTTTCGCCGGCCACCAGGCAGCCATCGGCATCCTGGCCGCCCTGATACACCGTGAAAAAACCGGCCGGGGCCAGTACTACGATGGCTCAATGGTGGACGGTCTGCTCTCGGTGCTGGAAAACGCCGTTGTCCAGTATACAATTGGCCACCGTATACCGAAGCCGCTTGGCTCCGCTCACCCGAGCATCGCTCCCTTTCAAACCATCCCCACCAGGGATGGCTGGATGGTCATCGCCATCGGCAACGATATCATCTGGGAACGGTTCTGTACCGCTATTGGTCGGGAGGACTTGAGCCAACAGCCCGAATACAAGACCAATTCGCTTCGTTCCCGTAACCGAAAAACACTGATTGAAATCGTGGAAAAGGAGATGGTGAAGAGAACCACCCGTGCCTGGAGCAACCTTCTGGAAAGGGAGTCCATTCCCCACTCCCCGATAAACAACATCAAGCAGGTCTGCGAAGACCCCTGTATCAATCACCGGAAAATGCTGGCAGAAATGGAGCAGCCACAAATGGGCAGGATAAAGATCGCCGGCTCACCGATTCGCCTTTCGGAAACACCGGGAGAGGTATACGCACCGGCGCCTCTGCTGGGTGAACACACCGGGGAAATACTGAAGAACCTTCTCAATTACTCTGCCGGGGATATCTCCCGCTTGAAGGAAGAAGGTGTGATAAATCGCGGGTAATTCCTGACCCTATATTGCTCTCAGGCCACCGCCCTGTTTCCGCCATTTAGCCCGCCGTGAAATAATATTATAATAAATATATAATTTCATTACATTAATTTTACTAAATGGAGGACGAAATGAAACGGAAAAAGATAAGGTTGCTGGCTGTCATGGTCTTGATTGTAGTGATTGGCGCCGGGCTCTGGTGGTCGTTCGGTCGCTCCTCATCGGACCTGCCCGGAGCCATCCTTGCTTCAGGGTTTATCGAGGCCAGAGACGTATCCATTGCCGCCGAGACCGGCGGGCGCATTGCCGAAATCAGTGCCGATGAAGGCGACCATATCGCAGCCGGCACCACCCTGATAAGACTGGACGATTCGCTGCTCATGGCCCAGAAAAGGCGGGCCGAAGCTAACGTGAACTTAGCTCGCGCCTATCTTGAGCAGGCCGTAATAG
>SOKS01000043.1 GCA_004375725.1 Dehalococcoidia bacterium
AATTAATCCGTCAGAATCAGCGTTCAATCCGTTTGACCTGGTAGCGCAGCCTGCCGGCGGGCACTGCTACTTCGACCACCTCTCCCTCGCTCTGCCCGATAAGTGCGCTCCCCAGCGGCGAAACGCTGGAAATTTTACCCTGCGCCGGGTTTACCTCTCTTGGATTGACAATCTGGTAGCGCAGCTCTTCCCCGGAAGCCAGGTCCTGCATGATGAGGCGGTCGCCAATACTGATCTTGGGACCTGACCTTGACTGCTCTTCGATAATCCTGGCCACCTTGAGCGTTTCTTCCAGTTCCTTAATCCGCCCCTCCAGGTGCCCGCGCTGCTCCCTGGCCGCAGCCAGAGGCGCGTTTTCCTTAAAATCCTTATCGGCGGCGGCCCGACGTATCTGTTCTATGAGCTCAGGTCGCTTACTCTTCAGCGCATTCAGCTCGTTTTCCAGCTCTGTATGTCCCTGGCGCGTCAGCTCAACGACTTCGGGTAATCCCTGCCTGGTCACCGACGGTGAGCCAGTCTTTACCTTCTTTGCCTTGAGATGAATGGCCAGATTTGCCTTTTTCCATCCGGCTTTTCTGGCGTGCGTCAGGAAGGCACGCAGCTGGTCAAGCTTCCGTCCATAATCAGTATCAGACAAAGACAATCGCTCCGCATAGTTGGCCACTTCCTGAGCGCTGAGACTGACCAGCGCCCGCTCCCGCCCAAACCAGCGGACAAACTTGTATATTTCCGGCTGGCTGACCTCTCTTTCTTCGACTGTCAACAGCGCCAGGAACTTGCCAGCAGCTTCCTCTAAACTGATATTCGGTGCGCTTTTATCCGTCATAGAACCACCCAGACAAATTATTATATATCGTTACTGCCTCGGAATGGAAGCCTGATACCCCCGAGCACTCTGGCTACCGCTGTACGTCCGACCAATTTCACGATTGCCCGGCTGTGCCAGTCAAAGGACACGTCCTTGTCTTCAAGCAGCGCCTCATCAATATGGTTACTTTTAACCACATCGAATAAACGGTCTACCTGCTGATCGCTTAAACGCTCGAACAGCTTCCTCGCCCAGTAGCCAATCATAATCTCGCGGCCAAGCTTGCGCCTCCATTCCCGATCGTACCGGGAGAGGTTTTTCACCGATAGATCATCCCGGTGCAGGGCGGTATTCAATGTATTGGCCGCGATATCGGCACAGAGCATACCGTAGTAAATGCCACCACCACTGGTCGGCTTGACCTGACCGGCGGCATCGCCCACCACCAGGATTCTTTCGCCACATGTTTTACGCAATGGCCTGAGCGGGATGGCGCTATAACTTGGCTTCCATTCGCCGGGCATTATTTTGCCTTCTGCCGCCAACGATTCCAGCAATCTTTTCAAATACGTTTCGGGAGCACGACGTGACAGCAGGCCAACGCGGGCATTTTCGGCAGTGGTCGGCACCAGCCAGCCGAAGCACCCCGGCGCTATTTCCTGACCCAGATACACCTCAATCTCATCCTGCCCTTTTGCGACCACTTCGGCCTGTGCACCGGCAATGAAATCAGCCGCTCTGCCCAGTCCTATCCTTTCGGTCAGTCGGGTACCATAGCCACTGGCAATGACCACGGCTCTCGCGCTCAGGCTACCTCCCCTGCCCTCACAGTAAACCTCCACACCCTCCTTCGTCACTCGAATGTCATGGACGGCACTATCAAATCTGTATTGCGCTCCCGCATTTTGCGCTCGTCGGGCCATCGCCAAATCAAAAGCCGCCCGATCCAAAACGCTGGCCTGATATTCACTCCGTTTTATGTAAAGCATTTTCCCGGCCGGTGAGAACAACCGGGCGCTTTTCACCTTTCGCAGGATGACGCTCTCATCAATGTCAAAGTTGTGGACACATTCCTGCCCGATAATGCCGGTGCAGCATAATTTGTCCCCCACCACCCCCTTCTTCTCCAGGACGATAGCTCCCCATCCCTGCCGCGCCAGCACGTATGCTGTGCGACTTCCCACCGGCCCGCCACCAACAACGATTACATCGTACATTGCTAAAATCAACCGAGATTAAATGATATATTAATAGACAAGACAATGCCATAATAAGAAATCCAGCACTGAAATTCAAGGAGCTGGCTTGAGAGCAGGCAATGCGCTTGCTTTATATTGCCCGCTATAAAAGATTTGTGTTACTATATTGAGGAATTGTGGGTCTGGAGCGGGGTGTAGCGCAGCCTGGTAGCGCACCTGAATGGGGTTCAGGTGGTCGTCGGTTCGAATCCGACCACCCCGACCATAGGCTCAAAGCTAATGAGTCAGACCACCTGATACTTCATAAGTAGCAAAGGTGGCTGAATCTAACATAGACCACCTGATACGGTGGAAATAGGGCGGGTCCGCAAAATGAAAAATGGTTCCCATATTAGCCCCCACCATTATTGCCCTGGAGTTTAATCCTCTCTGGTTTGCCATGATGGTGGTTATTAACCTGCAGGCCGGTTTCTTGAGCCCTCCTTTCGCTACCTCGATATTTTATTTGCGAGGTGCGGCGGCACCAGAGCTGGGCATAGCATACGGGCACATTATCAAAGGTGTATATCCCTTCATCGCCATCGTGCTTGTGGTGATTACTCTCTGTGTCTTTTTCCCCCAGATAGTCCTCTGGCTGCCCGGACTGATGATACGTTAAGGAAAGGTAAGTAAAATTCATGGACTTATTAAAAGGCATCAAAGTAGTCGATCTAACCGCAGCTATTGCGGGGACTCTTGACACTATGATTCTGGCCGACCTGGGTGCTGACGTCATCAAGATTGAACCCCCCAATGGCGAACACTACCGCCATGCTATGGATGGGGCTATCTTGCTGGCTATGAACCGAAACAAACGTGATATTGCTCTGGATTTGAGAACCGAAGAAGGACAGGAAATAGCCCTGAAGCTGGCCAGCCAAGCCGATATTTTAACGGAAAACTTTGTGCCCGGCACTATTGATAAACTCGGACTCAGCTATGAGAAAGTTAGTAAGCTCAATCCCAGCATAATCTATTGTTCGGTTTCTGGTTTTGGACAGAGCGGCCCATACAGCCGACGCCCTGCTTACGACCCATCAGGCCAGGCGATGGGCGGCATTATGATCGCTACCGGCGAACCGGAGGGAAAGCCATGCCGGCAGGTCACCTCCCTTCTTGACATGAGCTCCAGCCTATACGCCACGATATCTATTCTGGCAGCCTTGATAGATAGAGGGAAAACGGGAAAAGGACGCCGGATAGATATTACTCTACTGGATGCAAGCGTCTTCGCCATGAGCCCCCATTTGACCTATTATTCGTTCACTGGCAAGCTGCCGGCGCGGTGGGGCTCGGGCGCAGAAGGCTGGGTGCCCTACGGGGCATTTGATACCAAAGACAAACCGATTTGGATAGGGGCTTCAATTGACAGGTTCTGGACCGCTTTCTGCCAGGCACTTAACCTGGACGAGCTTCTCAATGATCAACGTTTCGCCCTTGATAAAGGGCGGCGGAAACACCGGGATGAGTTGAATGCCAAAGTAAGCGAAATCTGCCAGCAATATACCAGTGGCGAGCTGGAAGCGAAGCTGGTGGAAGCTGGCGTCCCCTGCGCCACACTGGCCACGATTGCTGAAGTAGAACAAAACCCTCAGGTGCAACTGCGAAAATTAATAGAGGACTGGGATTACCCTGGCAAAGGCAAAGTGAAATTCGTTAAAACGCCGATAATGATAGATGGGCAGTTCCCTGAGACCAAGATGATGGCCCCGCAGCTCGGCGAACATACCACCGCAATCCTGGCCGAAATCGGTTGTAACAAAGAGGAAATTCAAACACTGCTGGACAAAGGTATTGCCGTACAGTATAAGCCCGATTAAGAGATAAGGAGAGCGACCCGATGAACTTGCCTAAAAAAGTGACCATTGTGGATGTCGGTCCGCGGGACGGGTTTCAGATGGAGCCCGGTTTTATCCCGACGGAGCAAAAAATCCAGATTATAGACCGGTTATCAGAGACCGGGATAAAGAGAATTGAGGTGACGTCATTTGTCCACCCTAAATATGTCCCCCAGCTCGCTGACGCTGAAGAAGTTCTGGCCAGAATCAAAAGGAAAGAGGGCGTCATCTATGAAGCTCTGGTGCCCAATGCCAAAGGCGTTGAGCGGGCGATACAGGCAGGAGTGGAGCACGTTAGCATGGTCATTTCTGCCAGCGAAAGCCACAATAAAGCCAATGTAAACATGACCGTCGCGGAGTCGCTAAAGACATTGAAAGAGGCGGTTAAGTTAGCGCTGAGCCATGGGATAAAGGTCACCACCGGTGTTGGTACTGCCTTTGGCTGTGCCCTTGAAGGGTGGGTACCGCCTGAGAAAGTAGAGGCGGTGGCCGACGAGTTTCTCGATATGGGTGTATGTGAGCTTTCCCTGGGAGATACTCCGGGGCTGGCCAATCCCGCACAGGTGAGCGAAATGGTCCGTTACTACTTGCAGAAGCTGAAGGGGACTGACGTCGGATTGCGTCTCCATTTCCATGACTCGAGAGGGCAGGGGTTGGCCAACGTGCTGGCCGCCATGCTTGAAGGAGCAACCATTATCGACACCGCTATATGCGGCATGGGAGGCTGCCCTTATTCACCGGGGGCTACCGGCAACATCGCCTCCGGGGATACGGTTAATCTTCTGGAGGCCATGGGCATTGATACCGGCATAGACCTTATGAAGCTGATTGAATGTGAGAGGATGACACAGGACCTGCTTGGTAAAGAGCTGCCCGGACAGACTATAAAGTCTGGCCCCATCCCCTGGGCTTTGAAAAAACCGAAGTCAGGTTAGTTTGGACAGGAATCGCTCAACGGCTTCCAAAAATATCTGCGGCTTCTCCAGATGAACCCAGTGGCTTTTAGTCGGTATTAGTTCCAGTGTGGCTCTGGGCATGCACTGAACCATAAAGCGAGAACACTCGACAACGAGAGTATCAAATTCACTGAATACTATCAGTGCTGCCACGTCTAAATTCTCCAGCCTGGGCCCTAACTCGAAGATTGTAGGGCGCTTTTTCTGCACCCCTCTAATAGTATGGGCTATAGCCCTTGGCGAGTTATCAAGGACTTCTTGTCTGATTCGCGGCCCAATCTTCGGATTTAACAAAGCACTTTGCCACGCCGGCAGGTTTTTCATCTCGGCTAAAAATGCGGCCATGCCCTTCTTTTCGGCTAAATTGGCCAGTTTATCATGCCAGTCCTGGTACCATTGCCGGTTGGTAGAACCGGAACCTATCCCGACAGTGATGACACCAAGGCATCTATCCGGGTGCTGAAGCGCAAAGTTAAGGGCCACGTTAGCCCCCATAGAATGGCCACCGACTATGGCTTTAGGGATATCCAGGGCGTCCATTATGCCAAGCATATCCTGTACCATGATATCCTGGGAATAGGCCTCCGGTGAATCAGGGATCTCGGAGCGGCCGTGACCACGTGCATCATAAGCAATTACACGATAACGTTCTTGAAAGAAGGCCATCGTCTCATCCCATTCATGCAGTGTTCCACCCAGCCCATGTGCCCAGAGCATGGCCGGTCCCTTACCTTGCTCCTCGTACCATATGCGTACACCATTTGCTAAAACATTACCCATAATAAACCCTCTTTTCTTATTAGCTACTGTATATCTTTTCTACTATTCGTCTGCGCAGGCAATATATTCCTGTGGTAAATTGGGGCATATCTCGTATCAAAAACACTACGGACGCTCGGCTTACCCGGCTTTTGCTATCTATCCGAGTTTAGAACGCAGCCAAATATTACCACAAGCAGCCGAGGGGTTCAAAGAGATATTCATGCCCGGCGAGCCGGAGTGGAGAACCTATGAAGAGCGCACCAGAAAAGGTGTCCCCCTTCCGGAAAAGACGGCCGATAATCTGCGCCAACTCGGTGAGCGGTTTGATATCAAGCTGCCATTAATTTGAAATTTAGTCAGCTAGCGCATACACTGGTAAGGAATCAGCGGAGCACCGGTAACTTTTACCCTGAATCCCGCGCCCTGAAATAGCAACAGATAAAAATACAAGGGAGGTCAGAATGGCACTGAATGCAACGCTAAACCTGAAAAAGAAAATGCAGGCAGGCAAGATTGTCTTCGGGCAGACCATCGGGCCGGGGAACGACCCGGAGAAAACAGTCCAGGCGCTGAAGAGCTACGGCTACGACTTCATCATGATGGAGAATGAGCACAGCCTGGTAAACAAAGAAACGGTATATGAGTACATTGGCGCTTCGAGAAAGATGGAGCTGCCCATTCTACTGCGTCCGGAAGAAAAAGACGCCAATTACCGGTGCTTCATGGATGCCGGTGTCAATGGACTTATGATGCCCGGGGTAAACACCGTAGAGGATGCCCTCTTCGCCGTGAACCAGTGCTACTTTACGCCCATCGGGCACCGGGGAACGGGAATCGGCATGAGCCCTTACCTGCTCGACTCACAGAACGCGGGCGAGATGCTGCTCTCGGACATCTGCGAATACGTAAACGACAACGTGGTGCTCTTCCCGCAAACGGAATCCCTGCAGTGCATCAGCAACCTGCACCGCATCCTGAGCCTGGAAGGGATAACCGGCACCATTGTGGGCGCCAACGACCTGGTGCTCGATATCTACGGCACACCACCGAAGATGCTGCGCTCCGAGACGGTGACGGCTAAACCCGTGGAGGACAGATTGCGGGAAATTGCCCGAATCTGCCAGCAGGCCAAGAAGGTGGCGGGCATTGGTGGCTTTGCTCCCAAGGGCCTGGCCAGGTGGGCCAAGGAAGGCTACACGCTCTTTATGCTGGGCAACGTAATGAACAACAACTACGAAAAACTCAAGCCAGGCATCGAAGAGATGAAGTCGCTGCTTGGTCTCTAGATAGAAAAAAAAGAGGCAAGGGATTTTCCGTTACGTAATGTGGTGCCCTTGCCTCTCCTGTTTCTTTCCGACGAAAAAGAGCTACAGGCGCAAGACACGCTTGGCGTTTTCCGCCAGTATCATCCTTTTTTCTTCATCAGTCAACGGCATACGTATGAGCTGCTCTATCTGTGGTTGCGGTTCCAGTGCCGGGAAGTCAGTACCGAACAGTATTCTGTCCGTGCCGATTTTGCGGAAAATTCGTGGGACGTCTGCCTCCGCCAGGCCCCGATGCGGACTGTGAGGGATGCGGTCGGGTGCAGAAAAGCCCTGTGAAGTATCGAAATAGATATTGGGGTACTTCTGGGCCAGTTCCACCCTCTCATCCCACCATGCCGCGCCGAGGTGAGCAAGGACGATACTGAGGCGCGGGAAGGTCGAAGCCACCCTGGCCCATCTCTTGGGCTCGCCATAATCAATAACATCATACTGCACGGTCAAGGCCACCGGTGAAGGAAATACCGTAAGGACATGCGGCGTCGGCCATGTCGCTGAATCAGCCAGCACCGGAAGTCCCAGCTCCTGGCATTTCTCATAGGCCGGGAACATCACCTCATCATCGGGGAAAAAGCAGAACATGCCAGGGTGGAGTTTGATTCCCTTCGCTCCCTGACTGGCCCTCAACTCCACCTCTTTCACTATCTCCTGAGCACCACCCAGGTCCGGTGAGATGCAACTGAAGGATACCATCTGGGGGAAGCGCTTGCTCAGCTCACAGCCCCATTCATTCATTTCGCGCATTTTGGGAGCCACCTGCTCACCGATCTTTTTTTCCTGCTCCCGCCGCTGCTTTTCCGGCAGCGAGGCGAGTTTCGCCTTCTCAACAAGAGGGCCCCGGTCCTGACGCGGAATCAGAGTCAAGACGACCATTTTGGAGATACCCTCTCGCTTCATATATTCGACGGCTTTCTCTGGCGCACCGTACCGGTCACATGCCCTGCGCCCGGGTAAAAGCCACCAGTTTCTCTCCTCCTCTGGAGTCCTCGCCAGGTGAGTGTGAGCGTCAATGATTTCGAAATCTGCCATGTGTTCCTCCTTCTCTGTAATCTTATATTCGCTCTTGGATACTTTAGGCAGTCGGTCCTGCTTTGTCAAGAATTCTCTTTGCTGGCACAATTGAAGAATATGAAGCATAATCCAGTACTGGTTGACCTGTTTGCCAGACTTCTTAATTTGTTATAAGATAATTGTTATCATATTCCGATTATCGGGATAGCACCAGCGGTTTACCCGCTTGAACAATCAGAAAGGAGAAATAGCCATGTCTCGAGAACAGTTGCTGGCCGAAGTCACCAGGAAATACGAAGATATCTATCGTAAAAGAACCCGGAAATCCGGAGAGACGCTGGAAAAAGCTAAAAAATATATGCCGGGCGGGGATACCCGCACCTCGATCTGGTTTGACCCCTATCCATTCTGGATAGATAAGGCTGAGGGCTGCCGCTTCACCGACGTTGACGGGAACGAGTACATTGACTTCCATAATTGCTACACCACGATGATTCTGGGTCACGCCAATCCCAAGGTGGTGGCGGCGGTACGGGAACAGGCGGCGAAGGGCACCGCTTTGGGAACGCTGATTCCCACCGTGGTGCGCTGGTCAGAACTGGTCTGCAACATGGTCGACTCCGTGGACAAGGTGAGATTTGGCAACTCGGGGACGGAAGCGGTAATGATGGCCATACGCCTGGCCAGAGGTCTTTCCGGCAAGGACATGGTCCTGAAAACGGATGGCTGTTACCACGGGAGCTACGACCCCGTGGTCTTTCCCTCCGACGCCACTGGCATATCAAAAGGCAACCGGTCAGAATCCATCATCGTCCCCTACAATGACAAAGCGGCCGCGGAGAAAGCCATTGTGGAGAACAAAGACAGGCTGGCAGCGGTCATCGTTGAGGGAGCGATGGGCGCGGCGGGTATGATTCCGCCCCGCGATGGCTACCTGGAGTTTCTGTGCCAGGTCACCAGGGATAATGGCATCATGTTCATCCTCGACGAGGTCATCAGCCTGAGGCTGGCCTGGGGAGGCGTGCAGAGCATTTATAAAATCAAGCCTGACCTTACCACCATGGCCAAAATCATTGGCGGCGGCTATCCGGTTGGCGCCATCGGCGGGCGTGAAGACCTGATGCAGATGTTCTCCCCTGAGATAAGAAAGGTTTACCACGCCGGGACGCTGAACGCCAATCCCATCACCGCCACCGCCGGCGTCGCCACCATGGAGCAGCTCAACGCCGATGTCATCAACTATATCAACCAGCTCGGCGAGTCTTTCGCCGACGGCGTCCGGGCTGTCTTCAAGCGACTCAATATCAAGGGGCAGGTGACTGGAATGGGCTCGCTGCAGAACATCCACTTCCACGACCAGCCGGTAATCAATGGTAAAGCAGCCAGAGAAGCCAACAAAGACCTGATGCACCTGTTCTACCTGGCCATGCTGGAGAGAGGCTGTTTCTCGGCGGCAAGAGGGTTCTATGTTATGTCAACTCCAATGAAGCCGGGGGAAATCGACACTGCGGTCAAGGCGGTTGACGATGTTATGACTGGACTCAAGCCAACGATTGAGGAACTGTGGCCCGAGCTGATTGGCCCGGCGCCCGAAGCCTAGCCGGAACTGAATCACGGCTCATGACACGGCCGGATATTTGTCGGCCCAGGGTTGTGCCTCTTCAAAGGCCGCCGAGGCCTGCAACACAGTAACTTCATCACCAAAACGGCCAATTATCTGGAGTCCTACTGGCAGCCCTTCGGCAGAGAAACCACAGGGCACTGATGCCGCAGGGTTACCCGTGAGATTGAAGACGCTGGTAAACGGGATAAAATCCCAGTCAATGAACCCGCGACCGCGCCCCCGCCCCCGCTTCCCTACCGGCGGCGCCGTCACCGCCGTGGTCGGCGTCAGTAGCAGGTCATATTTCTCAAAGAAGTCCCTCATAATGCCGCGGACCCGCTCTATCTGCGTCCACGTCCGGGCAACCTCCATCCCACCCAGGCCGCGGGCACACTCCAGGGCCAGCCTGGTATAGTCCATAAGCTCATCGGCATGCTTATCAAGAGCAAAATCCAGGTATAAATCATATTGCGCCGCAAGCAGCACGTCCCATAGGTCAAACGGCTCGCCGGTGTCCGGTGCTGCCTCCTCTACCTCGTGTCCCATCCCGGCAAAGACACGGGCTGCGGCTTCAACGGCCGATTTTACCTCGGGGTCAACCTTCACGCCATACCGCAGGTCGGGGCTCCAGGCTATTCTGAGCTTTCCCAGCTTACCGTCCACAGCCTTCAAGAAGTCAGGAGGCGCTGTCCTGATACAGGTGTAGTCCAGCCCATCCGGTCCCGCCATCACGTTCAGCATCAGCGCCGTATCCCGCACGTTCCGCGTCATCGGGTCGAGGCAACTGACGTGAGAGACGCCCCAGGGCTGGACATCCTTGGGCACCCGACCATAACTGGCTTTCAGGCCGAAAACACCGCACCAGCTTGCCGGAATCCGCGTGGAGCCGCCGCCATCAGTGCCCTGCGCCAGCGGTGAGATACCGGCAGCGGTACCAGCCGCCGCGCCACCGCTGGAGCCACCGGAGTTTCTTTCCATATTCCAGGGATTTCGGCAGGTGTCGGTCAGTTTATTCTCCGTGCAGCAGCTCAGCCCAAACTCGGGCGTATTGGTCTTGCCGATAATGATAGCTCCAGCCGCTTTGAGACGCTGCACCATGGTTCCTTCCTTGTCGGGGATGAAATCCTTATAGACCAGCGAGCCCTGCGTGGTGCGGATACCCCTGGTCAGCACCAGGTCTTTGATGGAGACGGGTATGCCATGAAGAGGACCCGGCTTCGCGCCGGTATGGAGCACTTTTTCCGCCTCACGGGCTGCCCGCATCGCCTCTTTCTCAGTTACGATTAGATAAGCGTTCAGTTTTGGGTTTATTTCGCCGATTCTTTTCAGGGTAGCCTCCATCAGCTCTACCGGCGATAATTGCTTATTTCGGATCGCCTCCGCTAGCTTATGGGCAGGAGTAAAACAGAGTTCGCGCGCTTCACTGACCGAAGTCATTATTACCTCCCTTTGAGATGTTCCTTTATTTGGGCAAGCACGTTAAGGCTGATAACAGCCGCATCAAATGGCACAGGCATTTTAAGTGGCTAACCTTCTTTTGTCAAACTTTTCGCCCCGAATCAGCCTTCTACGCCGCTCACTGCCGCTCACCCCATTTGACTTCCTTAAAAGTTATTTCCTGCCAATTGTCACAAATTCTGTCATTGGTATTGACAAATGAGCATATTAAATGTTATACTCTCACGTACTACACAACGTAAAACCTTCTATTAGGTAAGTGGATAATATGGAAAGACTCTCAGAGAGACTGAAGGAACTGCGCAAGAAGAAAGGCCTGACACAGGAGGATATGGCACGGGAGATAAACGTTAGCCTTTCCACAGTGCAACGCTGGGAGAAAAAGGGCGGCGAGCCAACCAGGCTGGCGCGCCGCGAGCTTCAGAGGCTATTCCGCAGAGAAGGCATCAATCTCAATTCATAAGGGCCAATCGTGATTCTAAACGCCGTCTGATCACAGGCCGGGCGGTAATTTAACACCTAATTTTTCGGAAACAGCTATCAGGTTGCGGATAGTTCCCTCAGGTAAAGGAATCCCATTCTTTGAACGCTCGACAAAGGTTCTCTCCTCCGGTTCACCGGGGACAAATATCTCGCTGAAACCATCGGCCTTGGGCAGCGCTTTTACGCCATCGATAAGGTTATCAATATGCTCCTTATAGCTCTCCAGGTCAGTAAACGTACTGATATCTATGGCCGCGACCACGCTATTCTGAATGTGCTTGGGGACCCAGCTCAGACGCTCACCTACGGCCTGCTCTTTCTTACCTTCCGCAGGTGGCCCGACTTCACGCCCGGATAGCACCGGCTCCACCACCGGGTTGCCCGCCATAACGCTGGCAAGGCACTCGAACATCATCGCCAGGCCCGAGCCTTTTGGCCCGCCAAAGGGCAAAAGCGCACCGACATTCCTGGGGTCGGTGGTCGGGTTACCGTCCTTGTCCAGTGCCCAGCCTTCCGGTATGGGCATGTTCTTATCGACCGCCAGCCAGAGCTTCCCGCCCGCGACCACGCTGGTGGCCATATCCAGGTTGAGCGGACGATGGCGCTTTGCCGGCACGGAAATGGCTATTGGGCTATTGTGCACGCCGGGAACCCTGGCGCCAAATGGCGCCATGTTCGGGGGATTGCTGACGAACACGATTCCCGCCATCCCCTTTTCCGCCATCATCTGCGAGTAATATCCAAGGGCACCCTGGTGGGTCAGGTTGCGTATTATCGCCCAGCAAATGCCCATTTTCTTTGCTTTTGCCACCACCATGTTAACAACCTTAATGGTGACCACCGGACCGAGAGCACGGTCAGCATCCAGTAGTATGGTTGCCGGAGTCTCTTTAATAACCTGAATATTGGGCTTTGGATTCATCACGCCCTTTTCAATGTTATCAAGATACCAGGGGATACGCAGCACGCCATGGGAGTCCACAGCACGCAGGTTGGCCCAGATCAGCGCTCCCGCTTCAGCTTCAGCATCTTCCGGTGGCATGCCTGCCCGGACAAATACCTCCTTGGTGAATTCCTTCAATGGCCCCCAGGCCACTACCTTCACTTCGCTCTCTGCCATAATACCTCCTTTTGAAATCCGGTAAGTCGTACTTGATGATTTTATGGCGCAGTCCTGTCCAAAGTCAAGAAACGGATACCGGGCGAGAAACCGGTAAATATGCCGTGTTAAAAACCTTTTTATTCTCGCCCTGGGCTCAGGTGCAAAGAATCGTAAACCGTACCCATTGCCCTTTACCGTCATTCTCGGTTATAATTCGCCTTGAAGGTGCCCCTGTAGCTCAGAGGATAGAGCAGCGGTTTCCTAAACCGCGTGCCCGGGTTCGAGTCCCGGCAGGGGTACCAGTTTTAAATATTAATAAGGAGGTTTTTAAATGCCGAAATACTGGTTTGACCACGTTCATTTAATCAGCCAGGACCCCGTAACTACCGCCGATTTCTATGAAAAAACATTCGGGGCCAAAAGGGATGGCTTCATGGAACTCCCCGATGGGCGTACCCTCGTGTCTGTGGCACTTGATGGTGCATCGCTCAAGGTGACAAACCCGAGACCCGAGCCACTGGTGCCCAATACACTGCCGAACGGCTGTGGACTTGAGCATTTTGGACTCAGGACCGATAACATAGAAGAAGCCGTGGCCGAGTTGAAAGCGAGTGGAGTCAAGTGTGTCCTGGAGATAAAAGCGATCAGCCCTACTACCAAGATAGCATACTTTATCAGTCCTGAAGATATACT
>SOKS01000072.1 GCA_004375725.1 Dehalococcoidia bacterium
TGAGCCGCGCGCCTCAGCTTGGCTCGTACGCGTGCCACCAGCTCCAGCGGATAAAACGGCTTCCTGACATAATCATCGGCGCCAATTTCCACGGAGTCGCGCAAAGCGGTTAAGTCACCCCTTCCGGTCAGCATAATTACCGGCACATCGGATTTCTGGCGTATCAGGTTAAGCACCTGAAAGCCATCAAGATCAGGCATCATAATATCAAGGATAATCAGATTCGGCTGGAGCTCCCGTAAAAGAGAAAAAGCCGCGTCGCCGCTGGTGGCACCCACAAAATCGTATCCCTCTCCCTCAAATATTTTCTTGAGCAATCGAAGTATCTCCTCTTCATCATCGATGGCCAGTATGCAGGTACGCTTTTTCATTGGCTCCTCTCTTTGCTTACTTTCAAAGTATCAATTTGGTAATAGCTTGTAGGCCGCTACCTTTGGCAGTGAAAGGGACGTCAACCGGCTCACGGTCTGTTCTGGTAAATGTAAACCTCCGCTGTCCGCATTGACACATTTAATAGCCAGGGGGAATGTCATCACCAGAATGTCAGGCTCATTCACTCTGGCCGGATTGACCATGGACACCTTGCCGTGTAACTGGCGGAACCGCTTCATCATTTCATTGTGCCCCGAAAATGAAGTCTTATGGCATTGCCGTACTTCAAACGTTTCCATCCATTTGTTTCGCATCTGAACACATCCTTCGTAGTTGTTCTGCAATTTCAGGATAGGGCCAGGACGCGAAATAAAATCTAAATACCTGCCTTAAAGTTCTAAAAATTTCCTTAACATTCAGGGGAAATAAAAAAGCACCCGTTACGGGTGCCTCCAGAGCGGTTGGTTAAAAGATTCCGGACTACTTCTTATCCGGAATCCGTGAACTGATAGCCAACGCCGGAAACGTTGAGGATGTATCTGGGGTGGTTCGGGTCTGACTCCAGTTTGGAGCGCAGACGGCGGACAAAGACATGCAGGTATTCCCTTTCATCCTGATATTCTGAGCCCCATACCCTTTTCAGCAGCTGGGTATGGGTGAGCACCTTGCCTGAATTCATGGCCAGTTCCTGAAGGAGAGAGTATTCAGTGGGGGTCAGTTTCACTTCCGTGCCGGCACGGGTTACCTGTCTTTTAGCAAAGTTGATGACCAGGTCACCACTGGTGATGGAAGATTTCGTGGTAGATATGCCGGCCGTTCGGGTACGCCTGAGGACGGCGCTGACTCGCGCCATGAGTTCATTAGCACCGAAAGGCTTGACGATATAGTCATCGGCACCGAGGTCAAGGCACTTTACCTTGTCCTTTTCATCGCCCCGGGCACTGAGCATAATGATGGGAATCTGTGACCATTCGCGCAGCTGGCGGCATACCTCAAAGCCGTCCATTTTGGGCATCATGACATCCAGTATGATGAGGTCAGGCAGTTCCCTCTCTATGATGTGGAGTGCTTCTTCACCATTGGTGGCGCTAATGGCCGTGTAGCCTCTGTCTTCCAGATTAGAGCGAAGGAATTTCAGGATGCTCAGCTCATCATCGACAATCAGTATACGTTTTTTCATCAGCTAATGACCATTTATCGGTTAAACTTAATCAATAATTAAGCTATGACCTTTTTAGAATTCTGAGCAGGGCATCTCTGAATTCTTTAACCGTGGAAATCGGCCCCTGCAATTCCGGAGGCAGACCTGCGAGCAGGGACTTGCCCTTGGTTTTCTGCTTTTCCGCTAGCTGCGACAGTAGCTGGTGCTCTCTGGCCAGGCTGTTAACCATCTCGGTGAACTGCTCCTGCAATCGTCTGGTCTGCTCGGTGATGTTTTGCTCAAGCTGGAGGAGGTGCTGCTTATCCTGAAGCTGTTCCTGCCATCTTTCAATAGACTGGCGGATTTTACGCAGCAGTTCACCCTGGTCAAACGGCTTGGTGATATAATCATAAGCGCCCAGCTTCATGGCCGCAACGGCGGTCTGAACATCGGCAACCGCGGTTACCATAATGACGCAGACATTTGGCCAATCAGCACTTATTTTGCCAAGCACGTCGATACCGGACAGCCCGGGCATTTTAATGTCCAGCAGCACCACATCGATATCCCCATCGGCAATAACAGACAGGGCTTCTTTGCCGTCAGCCGCAATGACCGCGTCATAACCGGCGGCCTGCAATATGCGCTGGAACAGCATCCGTACTGTTGCCTCGTCATCAACTACCAGAACCTTTATTTTGCCGATGGTCATTTTCTCTATACCTCTACCAACATATTTTTATAATAGCCTTATTTTCGACAGTAGTAAAGAGTGCGGGAATAGTGAAAAAGCCACCTATATTATTTTTTCTCTTTTACTTTGCTTTCCAGCTTTTTAATGTGGATGATAAAAGCGCGGCGGGCATCGTGAGTAACCGGCGCTCCAGACTCCCATGTCGAAGATACCGCCAACCTGGATAACGCGAGGGGTAAGCTTCATCTGTCGTTAAGACCGGTATTCATTTTCAAGTCAGGAAAGGGCACGATGCCGCTCGACAAAGCGAGCCATGCGGCGCAGTGCTTCCTCAATATCGGATAGAGAGGTGGCGTAGCAGCAGCGCACGTGTCCCTCTCCCAGCCGACCAAACAAGGTGCCGGGCATGACGATAACTTTTTCTTCCTTGAGGAGGTTCTCGGTGAACTCGTCTGACGTCATCCCGGTAACCTTAACCGATGGAAATGCGTAGAAGGCTCCTTTCGGTTCATGGCACTTGAGCCCTATATCGTTAAGGCCGTGGATGATCACCTCACGGCGGCGTTCATATTCGGCCAGCATCCGCTGGACATCTTCCTCACCGTTCTTCAGAGCTTCCAGAGCGGCCATCTGCGCCATGCTGGACGGGCTGAGCATGGTGTGCTGGTGCACCTTGCTGATGGCCGCCATGATTTCCGCTGGTCCGGCGGCATAGCCCAGACGCCAGCCAGTCATGGCGTATGCTTTGGAGAAACCGTCGAGGAGGATAGTGCGTTCCTTCATTCCCGGCAAAGTTGAGAAACAGGTATGTTCCACTCCATAGGTCAGGCGACTGTAGATTTCGTCGGAGATGACCAGCAGGTCGTGCTTTGCCACCACCCTGGCAATCTCGGCATATTCTTCATGGGTGAGCTCGGTACCCGTTGGGTTGGCCGGATATCCGAAAAGTAGTACCTTTGTCTTTGGCGTGATTCTGGCTTCAATCTGGTCAGGTTCCAGCCTGAAGTCATTATCTGGTCTGGTGGGCACGGTGACCGGCACACCATGTGCCAGGACGATACAGGAAGGGTAGCACACGTAGTAGGGGTCGGGCATGATAACCTCATCGCCGGGGTCTATAGTCGTTCTGAAGGCGAGGTCCATCGCCTGACTGGAGCCAACGGTGATGACGATTTCGGTCTCCGGGTCATATTTTATGCCGTATAGATTTTCCAGGTGCCGGGCAACGGCTTCTCGCAGTTCAGGAAATCCTGCCGTCGGTGTATAAGTGGTGATGCCCTTCTTTATGGCTTCAATGCCGGCCTCGCAGATATGCCAGGGCGTGGGAAAATCAGGCTCCCCGACGCTCAGTGAAATGCCACCTTCCAGAGAGTGAAACAGACTTAAAAATCTGGCAAAACCGACGTCGGATACTTTAGCCACCCGCTCTGCGGTTCTTTTTTTCATCCCCGTTTCCCGTTTGTCAGGCATCGTTCTT
>SOKS01000109.1 GCA_004375725.1 Dehalococcoidia bacterium
GGGCAGCCGGGGCAGGGTAAAAAGCCCCCTGAACCCGGAAGGCCAGGTCATGATAAAAGGTGAGCTCTGGGGGGCGAAGTCAATCGAAGGCGATATTAATATCGGAGAGGTGGTCACGGTGGTGGGGCAGGACGGCTTGCAGCTTGTTGTCCGCCGGGCTGGCACCGGCAATTTTAGAATGGCCAATGGCAGTTCTATACGTTGAACAGGAAGGTAATGACATCGCCATCCTGGACGATGTAATCTTTTCCCTCAAGTCTGAGCAGTCCCTGCTTGCGCCCTTCGGCTAGACTGCTGCACCTGACCAGGTCATCGAAACTGATAACCTCGGCCCGGATGAACCCCCGTTCCATGTCAGAGTGGATTTTACCGGCAGCTTTTACCGCGCTGGTGCCGCGCGGAACGGACCAGGCTTTCACCTCAGCGGAGGCAGTGGTGAAGAACGAGACCAGCCCCAGCAGCTCGTAGGACTGCTTGATAACGCGGTCGAGTCCGGATTCGGTCAAACCGAAATCGGCGCGGAACTCGGCGGCCGCCGGCTCATCAAGCTGGCCGAGCTCCATTTCCAGTTTGCCACAAAGGGCGATGATGTGGGCTTTCTCCTGTGCATGGCGTGAGTTCAATTCCGCTTCAAGACCAGTCGCCTCAGGCAACTGTTCCTCTCCGATGTTGACCACGGTGAGCAATGGCTTTGCAGTGAGAAACTGGTACCCGGCGAGCAGTCGAGCATCCCCCGCGGCAGGCGATAGCGTCCGTATCGGTATGTCTTTTTCCAGTTCTGCCTTGAATTTTAGCAGGGTCTCCTGCTCGTGGAGGAAGGCCGGGCGCTCCGGCGGCTTGACCGCTTTCAGGGAAGTCTCGATTCGTTCCAGTCTGCGTTCGATAATGGCCAGGTCAGAAAAGACGAGTTCCATACTCATGGTGGCGATGTCGCGCTCGACATCAAGGCTGCCTTCGGGGTGAGGTACGCTCTCATCGGCGAAGGCCCGGACAACGTTAATCAGCGCATCGGCATTACTGAGCTGGTTGAGCAGCTCGCCGCCAATCCCCTTGCTGGTTACCAGGCTCTTCACGGAAGCCCCGACGTCAATATATCGCACTTCGGCGGGAACCACACGCTTGGGTTGCAGCATGTCAGCCAGCGTCTTCAGACGTGGCTCGGGGACTTTGGCAACGCCGATATGTGCGGCAAGAGCATCGCGGGCAAAGCTTCCGGTGCCAGCTTTACCCGCGGTCAGGGCATTGAAGATGGTGGTTTTGCCACTTCTGCCTGGCCCGACGATGCCAACATCAATACTCATCAGTCCAACCGCACGTCAACAGGTGGAAGCGTTGATTACTGCGGGCTCGTCTTTTTAATCACCTCTCTGGCCTGCTTCAGGGCGAGGTCCCGTTCTTTCGCCACCAGGTTCTCATTGGCGGCAAGGTCCAGCAGGGCAAGTAAGGCGTCATGGGTAGAAATTACCCCCAGCTGTTCGATGGCTTTTCTCCTCAGGTCAGCCGGTAGTTTCATGTCGGCAGCGATTTCGGACAGTTTTTTCAATTCATCATGTTTCTCTGACATCGTACACCTCTTAACTTCAGAGATTTCAATCAGACATTTTTACTGATATAAAGTCTACTCTTTGTCTGATAATTTCTCAATAGGATAGCCTGCATTTTAGGTGATAAATACCTGGATGTTCGGTTATGGTAGAATGGGGAGGCAAATAGTGTCGGCGGGGTGGACTTTTGCTCTACGTTCTTTATGGAGAAGACGGTTTTTCCCGACAACAAGCGCTTGATGAGATAAAAAGCACCATCGGTGACGAGACGGCTCTGGCCACCAATACCACCGTACTCGAAGGGCAGCAGGCGACCGTCGACCAGATCAGAACCGTGGCCGAAACAATGCCTTTTCTCGCCGAGCGACGGCTGGTTATTATTCAGGGGCTGCTGGAACGCTTTGAATCCAGAACGAAGGCGGGACGGCGCAAGAAGGCCGCCGGCGTATCCAGTCGGCAGAATGAGTACCAGTCCCTGGCTGACTATCTGGTTACGGTACCTGATAGCACCGTGGTGGTGCTGGTGGATGGAAAGATAAGCCATAAAAACCCATTGTTAAATTCACTTTCAATAAAAGCGAAAGTGAAGTCCTTCCCGCTGCTGGACAGAGAGAAATTGATTCAGTGGATAAATAATCGGGTAGCGGGCAGAGGCGGCAGCATATCAACTTCGGCGGCACAACTCCTGGAAAGATTTGTGGGCGGAAACCTATGGATAATGGCCAATGAGATTGAAAAGCTGGTTCTGTTTGCCGGTGGCCAGCAGGTTGAGGCCGATGATGTCAGGCAGGTGGTGAGTTACGTTCAGGAAGGCAGCGTCTTTAATCTGGTCGATGCTATTCTTGAGTTCAGGGGAGGTACAGCCGAAAAGCTGGCGGAGCAACTGTTGCAAAAGGGAGCATCGCCGGCCTATCTTCTGGTCATGCTGACCAGGCAGGTGCGATTCGTTGTCTGTGTCAGAGAACTGAAAAATCAGCGCCGGACCGAGGCGGAAATCATGGGCAGGCTGGCCATGACCTCATCGTTTGCCTTGCGCCGGACCCAGGAACAGGCCAGCCGATATTCGATGGCGCGGCTGAAGGAAGTATATCACCAGCTTCTGGAAACTGACCTGGCGATTAAAACGGGAAGATATAACGCTGAGCTTGCCCTGAATATTTTAATCGCCGAGCTGTGCCAGGGAGCAAAAGCCCCTGTAACATAGCTTTTGTTTGACAGCTACAACGTCTTACGCCTAAAATCAAGTAATCAACCGTTCGTTCGGTTCTTATGGCAGGAGTTATCAATGACCAGCGATGAGTTAAGAGATGCTTACTTGAATTTTTTCGCTGAGAAAGGGCATGATATCATTCCCAGTTCCTCTCTCATCCCGCACGGCGATCCCACCCTTCTTTTCACCAGTGCCGGCATGGTGCAATTTAAAGACTATTATCTGGGCAGGGCTGTGCCTCCCAATCCCCGCCTTGCCTCGTGCCAGAAAAGTTTCCGCATGACCGACATCGAGTCGGTCGGTGATGCCAGTCACCTCACCTTTTTCGAGATGCTGGGCAACTTCAGCATCGGCGACTATTTCAAGAAAGAATCCATTGCCTGGGCCTGGGAATTCGTCACCGAGCGTCTGAAACTGCCTCCGGAGCGTCTCTGGGCAACCATCTACCTCGATGATGACGAGTCTTTTCAGTACTGGAAAGACGTTGGTGTCCCTGAGGAAAGAATCCTGAGATTCGGTGAGAAGGAAAACTTCTGGGGTCCGGCAGGTGACACGGGACCGTGCGGACCGTGCAGTGAGTTGCACTTCGACTTCGGCGAGGACGTTGGCTGCGGCAAACCTGACTGCAAGCCGAACTGCGAGTGCGGCAGGTTTTCCGAGATATGGAACCTGGTCTTTACCCAGTACAATCAGGATGAAAATGGGAACCGAACACCTTTGCCCAAGCCTAACATTGACACCGGCATGGGGCTGGAAAGAACGCTGGCGGTGGTTACCGGTAAAACATCAGTTTACCAGACCGCACTGTTTACGCCGCTGCTGGAGCGCGTGGAAGCATTGTGCGGGAAGAAGTACGGTGTAGATAAAGAGATTGACGTTGCCATGAGGGTGGTTGCCGAGCACGGTCGTGG
>SOKS01000188.1 GCA_004375725.1 Dehalococcoidia bacterium
CGATGAAGACAAAAGGGAATCCCTTCCCGATATTCAGAATGACGGCAATCAGGCCGGTCTTTACGCCGCCAACCCGGAAGACATTGACCGCCCCGGGGTTGCCGTCACCATATTCCCGGGCATCTTTATTTAACCGCCAAAAGCCCTACCCAGAGAGAGAAGGGGCAAGACCCCGGTAAGTAAGCCGTGGTTGCCAGCGGTATTGTTGAAGAAACGTCCGTCACGATGTTTCAGGTAGTATACGGTAAAAAATTGACAGGTAAAGACCCGATTTGAATCACTTTCATTGACGGATTTGGAAGCAGGTGCTATTCTTGGGCTGAAAATTGGTGGTGGAGAGCTCAAGATGAGAAAGACTGGTATTGTCCTAATCGGTATGGCAGGCGTTGGCAAGTCCACAATCGGGACAACGCTGGCACAGGCCCTCGCGTTTGGTTTCCTGGACGTGGACGGCTACATTTTTCAGAAAGACGGAAAACGGATACAGGAAATAATCGATAGCGAGGGTGAAGAGGCACTGCTGCAGATAGAAAAGCGCCGAATGTACGAAATAAATCTGCCGGGGATGGTGGTGGCGCCGGGGGGCAGCATTATCTACCACCCTGACCTCATGAACTACCTCAAAGAGAACGCGGTTCTCATCTATCTTGACGACTCTTTTGCCAGTATAGAGGCCAAGCTGGTGGGTGGTCTGGACCGGGGAATCGTCGGGTTGAGATATAAGACGTTGCGACAAGTCTATGAGGAGAGAAGGCACCTCTACTTCAAGTACGCCGATATTACCATCGATTGCCGGGGAAAAGAGCCGGACAAGATAGCCGCCGAGATACTGGAGCGCTTTCAACAGCTCGGCGGGGTAGCCTAGCCCTATTTCCGAAGTGACTGTACCGCCGCGGTAATTCCAGCACCGGTCTCCGTCTTATAGCCTTCCTCTGCCAGCAATCTCTCCAGCGCGGAGAGGAAGAGCAGTATATTCTGCTCGGTGGAGGAATACCCCATAAGCCCGATGCGCCATACCTTCCCCTTCAGTGCCCCCAATCCACCCCCGATCTCGATGTTGTAGTCGCTGAGGAGCCGCTGCCGTATCCGGGCATCGTCAACATCCTCGGGAATGCACACCGTGGTCAGGGTGCTGAGGCGGTGTCCGGCTTGAGCATGTAAGGCAAGCCCCATCGCCTCGAGGCCGGCCTGGAGCGCCGCCCCGTGCTTTAAATGGCGCTGGATGCGTGTCTCCAGGCCCTCCTCGGCAATGAGTGCCAGCGCCTCGTGCAGGGCGTAGAACATGCAGGCGGGCGCGGTGTGATGGTAGGCTCGCTGCCCTTTGTCCCTTATCCAGTACGTGGAGAGCAATGAGAGGTCAAAATAGTAGCTGGGCACAGCATGGGAGCGGTTCGGGAGAGTGTCCATGGCTTTCTGGTTGACGGTGATAGGGGACAGTCCGGGCGGGCAGCTGATGCACTTCTGAGAACCGCTATAGCAGATATCAATGCCCCAGTCGTCAATGGCCAGTTCGTGCCCACCCAGCGAGGTAACAGCGTCCACCAGCAACAGGGCGTCGTATTGCCTGGCCAGTTTTGCAGCCTCACCGAGCGGTTGCAGGACTCCCGTGGACGTTTCAGCGTGAACCAGTGCCAGCAGCTTCACCTTTTTCCGGGATTTGAGGGCGGCTTCGATTGCCTCGGGCTCAATGATGCGCCCCCATTCGGCGTCCAGTCGGATAACTTCCACACCGAGGCGCAGGGCAATGTTTATCATCCGCTCGGCAAAGAACCCGTTATCCGCGATGACGGCAACGTCACCTGGTTCCAGAAAATTGCAGAGGCCAGCTTCCATCCCCGCCGAACCGGTGGCGGAAATGGGAAAGGTAAGCTCGTTTTTGGTACGGAAGACGTAGCGCAGGAGATTCATAATGTCTTCCATAACGGTGTAAAAATATGGGTCCATATGCCCGAGCACGGGGGCCATCATAGCCTGCTGAACCCGGGGGTGAACATTGCTGGGTCCGGGGCCCAGAAGGATGCGCTGCGGTGGCTTTATCTCCTGATATGGAAAGCTGGGCACTGGTAAATCACCTCATCAAATTTTTTGGTACGAGACTTACTATTTTAACAGACTGGCGAGCATTTTATCAATTAAGGGTCTGGCTTTTTCCGCGGGCAGGCAGTAGTGCATGGTGGTGAACTTCTTCCGGAAGCGGGCTACCTCCTCTGAGACATTCTTATTTTCAAAAATGACCGCCGCCATGTAGTCCGCCAGCTCAGCGAAGTCGGCTTCCTTCATGCCGAAGCGGGTCATCTCCTGGACGCCGGTTCTCAGGCCGCTGCTGGCGGTAAAGCCTTCATCATCGGGCAGCGCCTGAAAGTTGACGATGATATTATTTTTCTCCAGACGGTCGGCTATTTCCATGCCGCAGGCATAACCGACGCGCAGGAGGACCTGATGTGTCTCTGTATAGTCGATTGCCGGGTCTCCCTCCACCTGAAGCTCCCGTTCCTTCAGCGCCCGGGCGAAAGCTCTGGCGTTGGCTAGCACCTGGCGCTGGTAATCGCGCCCGTAGGCGTTCATTTCATAGGTGGCCATGAGCAACCCGAGCAAAGTGCCGAGGTGGTGGTTGCTGACGCTGCCCGGGAAAGCCCGCCGCGTAATGCTTGCCCAGAGCTCAGCGTAGTCCGAATCCCGGCTCATATTGCTGGCGATGATGCCGCGCTGCGTGCCGAAGAACGTCTTGTGCGTGGAGGCGGTGATGATGTCAGCCCCCTCGTTGAGAGGTTCCTGGAAGTATGGTCCAAACAGGCCGAGGACATGGGCCGCATCATACAGGACAACCGGCTTCGGCTTGATATCAGCGATTATCCGGGCAATCTCTTGCACCGGCTCGCGGTGCAGGGTCATGCTCTTGCCCAGGATAAGCAGTTCCGGCTGATATCTGGCGATTAATTCGGCGGCTCTGGCTATGTCTATCTGATACGGGTTTTCGGGAAGAACGGGGAAATTGACCACCGCCCAGCGGTCGGTAGCCGGGTCTATGGCCACGAAATCCCGAAGTCCTCCCATGGCCTGGGCGCTCAAATGGCCACCCCGCCCGATGTGATGGTTCATGACGTACCTGATTCTCCTCGGCCCGGTGTGTCTGTCCACCCGGTTCAGGTAGTCCATAATGCCGCTGTAAGTGGTGACATTGGCCATCTGCCCGCTGATAAGTCTGGCCTCCACTTCAGAACAGCCAAGGAACTTTTTCAATTGCGCCTGTACTTCTGTCTCCACCCCGGCAATGAATTTGGTGCCCTGATAGTAAAACGCATCCATATTGCCCAGCGCTTCCACTCTCCGGTGTTCGGCGTACCGGTGTGATGGGTCGGCGATGGTCAGCAATTTTACCAGTGGTGATGCCGTCTGCTCTGACGGTATCAGGTTGATAGTCTGCTGTTGTCGCCACATTGTATTATCATGGGACTTTTGTATCAGGTTCACCGCCAGGTCTTCCATTGTTTCTTCACCCTTTACTGGAGCATTATTTTCCGTATTGCCGGGAAGCAGGGGGCGGGCATAGGGGGGTGCCTCACCGCCAATGTGTCTGCGGACGATGGTAGCCTTTATCGCTTTGTCCCGGACTATAACCTCGACCTTGTGTCCCTCTGATATGTCAGCATCGAGATAAGACAG
>SOKS01000023.1 GCA_004375725.1 Dehalococcoidia bacterium
GTTCTGACTTTCCTGACAGGACTGTTACCTCTTTTTGTGCTGGCTCACTTCGGACATCACCTGATGATGGCGTTGCTTTCGCCGCTTATGCCCTTCATCCGCAATGACTTTTCCCTCTCGTATACCCAGGTGGGCGGGCTGCTTTTTGCCTATAACATTGCCTATGGCCTCAGCCAGCTTCCCGCCGGCTGGGCGGCTGACCGCCTTGGCCCACGCATCATGCTCACCGTTGGCGTTGCCGGAGTGGCGTTTGCCGGGCTTCTAATTGGTCTCTCTCCAAACTATGTCATCCTGGCGCTTTTCCTTGTTATCCTGGGACTGGTGGGGGGTGGTTACCACCCCGCCGCATCACCGCTGGTCTCAGCATCGGTTGAGGCTAAAAACCGGGGGAAAGCGTTAGGCATTCACCAGATAGGCGGCACCGGAAGCTTTTTCCTGGCGCCTCTCATTGCCGCGGGCATCGCCAGTGCACTGGGCTGGCGTGGTGCCTTTCTGACCATATCAATTCCCGCCATAGCCTTCGGTATAATGTTCCATATACTCCTTGGTCGCCGGGGGTATACTACCGTCGTGCCAAAGAAGGCAGCAGATGCGTCCACGGTAAAGCTGTCTGAGCCGGTTGACCTGCGCCGGCTGTCAGCGTTCATAGCTATGGGTATCGCGAGTATGGTGCTGATATATTCTTCTCTCATGTTCGTTCCGCTCTACGCAGTTGACGTACTCGGCGCCAGTGAAGAGGCAGGTGCTGCCCTGCTGTCCATTGCCTTCTTCGGTGGTCTTTGGGGTGGTCCCCTGGGGGGCTTTCTGTCGGACCGTTTCGGGCGGATACCGGTCATTATCGCCGTCGGCCTCGTTGCCGGGCCGTCCATTTACCTTTTGAATCTTGTATCCATGGGGTTCAGCCTCTATGCGGTGCTGCTCCTCATGGGCACCGCGATGCACGTCGGCATGCCGGTGGTGGAATCTTATATCATCAGCCATGTTTCACCGCGGAGACGCTCCACGGTGCTCGGCATCTACTATATGGGCAGCCGTGGAGGACCGGCCATCACTCTGCTTATCGGCTACCTCATTGATACTTACCAGTTCTATATCACCTTATCCGGGGTAGCGCTTGCCATGTTTGTCGTGGCTCTTGTCAGCACGGCATTGCTCTGGGGAAAACGCGGGTGATTCCCTAGCCCGGCTCTTTCATCTGACCCCATCGAGCGATGTACTTCTCTTTGGCCTGAGGGTTGACGATGGCGTTCGGCCATTCACCGCGCATTACCCTGGCCACCTCTTCAACGGGACGGTGCCAGCGTTCTGCCTCGGAGGCCGGAGAGAAGAAGGCGGAGTGGGCGGTGCTGATGAAATTATCCAGAGTGAACAGGGGGCTGTTGGGGTCAGGGGGTTCGGGGTCCATGACATCCAGCGCCGCCATGGCGATCCCGCCTTCTTTGAGGGCCTGAAGGAGGGCCGCTTCATCAACGAAGCTGCCGCGAGCGGTGTTGATTAAACAGGCGGTTGGCTTCATTTCCTTGAACGCGTCAAGGTTGAAGATACGCCTGGTCTCTGCGGTTAACGCCGCGTGTATGGAAATAAAGTCGGCCTCGTTCAGCAGGCGCTTCCAGTCCACCATTTCCACGCCCATCTGTCGGGCTGTTTCCGGGGTTACATATGGGTCATGGGCGATGATGCGCAGCCCGAACCCTCTGGCTTTGAGCACCAGCGCCCGCGCTACCCTGCCGAAGCCGAAAAGACCGAGTGTCTGGCCTTCCAGTCGGGTCATGGTCGGCCAGATATGTTGTTGAATTTCGATGCCGCTCGCGGAAAGCCCCCACTGGCCTTTCCTGGCAGAATTATTCAGTGGCACAACTTTGCGGGTACAGGCCAGGATCAATGCCATGGCATGGTCAGACACCTCTCCCACGCAGTAGTCGGGAACGTTGGTCACCAGAATGCCGCGCTCGGCAGCGGCGGTGGTATCAATGCTGTCGTAGCCAATCTGGGTGTTGCTGATAAGCCGACATTGCTTCAGTTGCTCGATGATTTTACGGGGTACGGGGCGGATGCTGCCCACGGTTATTATGGCATCGGCATCCCCGGCCAGTGCTATGAAATCATCATCGCCCTCACAGCGCTGGCCGATGAACTCGGCACCCAGCTCGCGGAACTTCTGCGGATACTTCTCCGACTCTCCGGCAGGAGCCAGCGGCAAAACCACTTTGAAGCCAGTATTGCGGCTGTTCAAGAGGCCGTCTCCCCGCGTTCTGTGCCGTGGCTAGCTTTCCTTATCAACGGTCACCTCGGTGCCCGGGTCAACCTGTTTGAAGACGGTGGCATCACCGACGACCTGGCCGAAGACGGTAACCGGACTCGCCGGGCGGGGCTTATCGCCTTCGCTCATCGGCGTTGGGCCAAAAAAGATACAGAAGCCCTGTCCTGGCGGCCAGTAGCCCAGGTCACCAACTTCCACCAGGTCCTGCCCCTTCTCCTGGGCAATGCTGACCGGAATACCGAAATATATCTCATCTCCCCAGATATTGGCCCGCCCC
This sequence comes from Dehalococcoidia bacterium, assembly GCA_004375725.1. Classification (GTDB taxonomy): domain Bacteria; phylum Chloroflexota; class Dehalococcoidia; order Dehalococcoidales; family RBG-16-60-22; genus E44-bin89. Next base: position 2,538 of record SOKS01000023.1, read on the forward strand.
TTGATGGGCAGGTTATCCCATATCGCCTGGGCAGTTCCGGTATCGTTCAGTTCGGCCAGTGCTTCCACCGACCCTGCTTTGATGCGAATTCGTTTGTCCATAACGCAGACCTCCCCTGTAAATGATACAAGCTTAAGCAAAAATCAGTTATTTAGTGTAGCACAACTGGATCGGTGTCGCAATTATATTACTGCCCGTATTGACAAAGCGGCCGCTCCTAACTAGGATTTGGGTAACAGAAATAAACGGTCGAGTCGTTGGCGTGAAAGCGTATCTGGCACTGCTGGTCGGGGTAGTATCGGTTTCCTTCGCGGCGATATTTATTCGCCTGGCGGAGGCGCCGCCGCTGGTCATCGCCGCCTATCGTTTGACCATAGCCTCTCTTATCTTAATCCCACTGGCATACAAAAAGACGATACCGGGTATGAAGCGGCTATCCGGGCGCGATGGTCTGCTGCTACTGCTCTCCAGCTTTTTTCTGGCACTGCACTTTGGCCTCTGGATAACATCGCTCAGCTACACCTCCATTGCCAGCTCGGTCATTCTGGTGACCTGCCATCCGGCCTTTGTGGCGGTCATTTCCTACTTTCTCTGGCACGAGGTGCTGAACAGGTTGACCATCGGCGGTATGATTATCGCTTTTATGGGCATAGTACTGATCAATTACAGCGGCTTTGCTTTCGGTTCACGGGCTATTCTGGGAGATGCGCTGGCCCTGGTTGCCAGCTTCGCCATGGGTGGTTACCTCATCATCGGCGGTCAGCTGAAAACCAGAATCGAAATACTGCCTTACCTGACCATAATCTATACCGGAGCGGCAGTTATATTGTTGCTGGCGACCGCTGGCTTTGGCCACTCTTTTACGGGTTATTCGGGTACGACCTATCTGATGATGGTTCTGCTGGCATTGGTTCCTCAGCTTATCGGGCACTCCAGTTTCAACCTGGCGTTGCGGCTGATACCGGTAACCTTTGTCTCGGTGGCCATTCTCGGTGAGCCGGTGGGGGCGACTTTGCTGGGCTATTTCATTCTGCATGAAGTGCCAACGGCCAAAGAGCTCATGGGTGGTATCCTTATTCTGGTCGG
>SOKS01000196.1 GCA_004375725.1 Dehalococcoidia bacterium
CCGCTCTGCGGTTCTTTTTTTCATCCCCGTTTCCCGTTTGTCAGGCATCGTTCTTTATTCCTTCCTGCGGTAATTATATAGCGCACTATATCGGGCACCAAATCAGGCATGTTTGCGGGTGCGCGAAACATACCTGCACCGTTAAGATTATAATGACAGACGTGTGAAATGACAAATTAAAGGTTTGTAATTTGAGAGCCGAAAACAGAAAAGAATAATGAATGCGGGAGGAGAATGAAGAAACTGTCCACCGAGGATAGCCGTGTAATACCGGCGCTCTAAAAAGGAACCGCCTCGATTTTATCGAGGCGGTTGCCAGTGAAAGAACTCTCTTATTATTTGAAGCCGGTTATCATCTGCCCCGGCAGCCAGAGGATTATCTGGGGGAAGCGGATGAGCAGCATGAGGCCGATCAAGATGAGTAAAACATATGGAATTACCCCGCGGATGATGTGACCCGTCTCGACTCCCAGCGATGGGTCGGCCGCGCCCCGGAGATAGAATATGGCGTAGGCGAAGGGAGGGGTCAGGAAAGAAGTCTGGAGGTTCACGCAGATCATCATGGCAAACCAGAGGGGGTCAAAACCGAGCGCTGCGCCAACAGGTGTTATTATCGGGACGACAATGAACAGTATGCCCAGCCAGTCGATGAAATAGCCCAGCAGGAAAACGATAAACATGATGATGGCAAAGATACCCCATTTGCCGCCGGGGGCACCCAGAATGGTCTGCTCCACGATATCCCCGCCACCGGCACGGATAAAGATGCCGACGAAGGCGTAAGCCGTAGCCCCGATGAGGAGTACCATACCGGTGACTTTTACCGTCTCCAGGGCCGTATCCTTGAGGATTTTAAAACTGAACTTGCGGTAAGCGACCGCTAAAAGTGTGGCCGCCAGCGCACCGACGGCGGCGGCTTCAGTAGGGGCAGCTACGCCGAAGAAAATACTCCCCAGCACCGCCAGAATAAGTACCGCTGGCGGCAGCATCGAGGTGACTAGGTCAGTCGTTTTCTTCAGCCAGGGGACTGCCCTTTCCTCCACGGGCACGCCTGGCGCTATCTTTGGTTTGATAAGGCTGTGAATGGTAATATAGGTGCAGTACATGGCGGAAAGCATAAATCCGGGTAAGAAGGCGCCAAAAAACAGTTTACCCACCGAGAGTGACGCCATTGGGCCGTAGACCACCAGCATAATGCTGGGCGGAATCAGGATGCCCAGGGTGCCGCCAGCACAGACGGCGCCGCTGGCAAAGGCTTTATTGTAACCTCGCTTGACCATCTCGGGAAGGGCGATAATGGCCAGCGCCGTGACCGAGGCGCCGATGATGCCGACGCAGGCGGCCAGGATGGTGCCGAGTAACACGGTGGTTATGGCCAGCCCGCCCCGGAAGCCGGCAAGCCAGACGTACAGGGAACTAAACATTCTCTCGGTTATGCCCGAGTATCCCAGCATGATGCCCATGAAAATGAAACCCGGCACCGCCAGCAGGATATAGTTGTTTATCAATCGGAAAAGGCGCTGGTAGATGAGCTCCAGCGAGATATCTATCCCGAAGAGCAGAATGCCCATGACGATGCCGATGCCACCGACCACGATGGCCAGAGGGTAACCAAGCAGAACCCCGACCAGGATTCCCCCCATCATGATTGCGGTAACCAGTTCCGGACTTATATCAATCATAGGCTTTATTCCTCACCAGTCGATAAACATCACGATAGAACTGGGCAAGACCCTGGAGGGCAAACAGGCATAGTCCGATGAATACGGCGGTTCTTATCGGGCCGGTTATCGGGTACCAGTAGGTCTGGAGCGACCTCTCGTTGGTTGACCAGGCGTACCATACCCAATTCCAGCCTGCATAGCACATCAAGCCGATAAATGGCAGGAGAAATATTATAGCTAGTAACACGTCAATAAAAGCTTTCCCCCTCGGTGGAAACCGTGCATAGAAGACATCCACCCTGATGTGCCGTTTGTGGAGGTGGACAAATCCCCAGGAAAGGGAATACACGGCCGCCCCACTCATGGTGGCAATTACCGGTCCCTGTATGGTGGGCTCGTTTAAGACATATCTCATGAACACCTCGGTGCAGATGACCAGCAACAGGAAGACAACAATCCATCTCACCGAGCTTCCCATCCATTCATTAGTGGTGTCAATCGCTTTAATTATTTTTCTCATGTTTCATTAAGCTTTCGTTGTATTTATCTCGCCCCGCTCCAAGGCTAGCCCCGGAGCGGGGCAAACTAAAATTTAGCTACAACATGGCTTCCGAAGCTCTAGTCTCTGGGTACGGCCCAAGCAGGAAGTCCGTATAAAGAGTTCCAGTTCGAGGAGAAGAGACGCTGGGATGCCAGCACTTCGGCTGTTTCGGGGAACTCGGCGGCCAGCTCGTCCATGTAAGCGTCAGCTTCTATGACAAAAGCTTGTTCTATTGCCGACGGCAGCGGGCCCACGATATTGCCGTAGTCGCGGAATTTCTGGAGTGCATCAGCATCGCCGGACGTGAGCATGGTATGGTACCTCATTGCCTCTGACCGGCCGCAGTCCTGGATGATTATCTTGAGGTCATCGGGCAGCGCCTCGAACTTGCTCCGCTTGACCAGCAGCTGGTATACCTCGGTAGGCGCCCGAATGGGGGAGAGGTAGACATACTTGCCCACTTCATTCAGGCCCATCTCCCAGTCAAACCGCGGGGAGCTGCACTCAAAGGCATCGATGACGCCGCGTTTCATGGACTCGAAGATTTCACCCAAAGGCATGAAAACCGAGCCGACGCCCATCCGTGCCAGGACCGCCCCGCCGTCGCCGGAGCATCGCATCTTCAGCCCGTCCAGGTCCGCAGGGGTCTTAAGCTCCTTGTCCAGGTGAGCGAAAATCTCGGGCGGACCGTGGAAACCGGCGCCCTTGATATCGTACATATCAAACCCCAGGTCCACGTACCACTTGTTAATCAGGTCAGAACCTACGGTATCAAGCCAGATCAGGTGAGGTAGCGGCGGTATGCCGCCCACTCTCTGCGAAATCAGGGTGCCAAAGTGAATCTCGGCGTGCATGTAAGAGCCACCACCGGCACCGAAGTCCAGAACGCCGGTATGGACTGCCTTCCATTCCTCAGTTGCCGGGCAGATAGCACCGGCGGGCTCGGGTTTCCAAACCAGGCGTCCACCGCTGGCTTCGGTAATTCGGGCACTCAATCTCTCCAGACCAACCGTCACCGGCATTCCGGCGGGCAGGGCTGACTGTCCAACCCAGGTAATTACTTCCGCCGGTGCGGCCGGGGCTGGCGTGGGTGCTGGTGCTGGTGCTGGTGCCGGAGCTGGTGCTGGTGCCGGAGCTGGTGCCGGTGCCGCACAACCGGCCGCAATAACGCTGACGAGCAACGCCAGCATCGTAACAATCGCAATAACTCTTTCTTTCTTCACTTACTCCTCCTCAGAGTATTTTTACCGAACAATTTTGCCGCTAATTTCATTGATTTTATTGAAATTTATCACCCCCCTTTTAGTTGTTTTCAGGCATTCACCCTGAATTTGACTTTGGCAAAGCAAATAGTCCAACAAGTTAAATTAATTACAGAGTTGAAAAGAATGTTTGGTACTGCCGAATTTAC
>SOKS01000036.1 GCA_004375725.1 Dehalococcoidia bacterium
GAAACTTGGTTTAACCCATTATAGCCATATCGGACTTAGAGTCCGGCAGCGGCAAGGATATCGGGGACTACTTCCTCTTTGCTAATAGCCATAATATGGACACCATCTGCGATGGCGTCCTTTTTCAGCGATGCTATCATGCGCCCGGCAATTTCTATACCTTTAGCCAGCATGTCTTCCTTGGGAACATTAGCCAGTTCATCAATCAGTTCCTTAGGCACAAAGATACCGGGAACATTTTCGTTCATGTACTTTGCCATTCTGGCGGACGACAGTAGAACGATGCCGGCCAGTATTTTTACCGGGAACTGTCGTGCGTAATGCATAAACTTGCCGAAGTTCTCCAGGTCATAGATGGCCTGGGTCTGAAAGAACTCGGCACCAGCCTCAACCTTTTTTTCAAACTTGATCAGCTGGGGCTCAATGGGCTGCGCTTCCGGAGTGACGATGGCACCGGCGCAAAATTCCACTGACCCATCAAGGCTATTACCTCCCATATCCTGTCCCGATTCCATGGAACGGATTGCACTCAATAATTGTACCGAATCGAAATCAAAGACGCCTTTGGCTTCCTTGTGGTCACCTACAGGTACGGCATCGCCGGTAAGGCAAAGAACATTGTTAATTCCCCGTGTATGTGCCAGCAGGAGTTCTGCCTGGAGAGCCAGGCGGTTACGGTCACGGCAGGTCATTTGTAAAATAGGCTCACCACCTTGCTCCTTAATGGCGAGGCAGCCACCAATGGAAGGGAAACGCATGACCGAGCTCTGGTGGTCAGTGACATTGATTGCATCCACCTTGTCCTTGAGAAGCTCAATATGATGCAGCATTTTATCAATGTTGGTTCCCTTCGGCGGTGCCACCTCACTGGTAATTACGAACTTGCCGGAGTTCAGAGTATCTCGGAAGCGCGACACCATTATCCTAACCTCCTCGTTCACTCTATTTTTATCGTTCTTGGCCTCAGCACTACGTGATAGTTCCTGGGAGGGTAGTACTTCCGCATTAAATCAAGTCGCCCCTGCGCTTTCAGCCCCTCATAGATAAGCGTCCAGGCGCAATCTTTTTCTTTATCAACTTCACACTTGCCGTTATTAGTACCGCCACACGGGCCATTTACCAGTCCTTTGTGACAATTGGTAATTGGGCAGATGCCAGCCGTTTCGCCCAACACGCACTGCCCACATTGGGCGCACACCTCGCGGAAATATCCCGGAGTCTCTTCTACGGCTATGAACAGGGTATCCAGTGCCGGGATTACGGGCCGGTCGATATACGTACTTATCCGATGTATTCCTAAGGCGCAGGTCATTACCAGAATGCAGTTTGCATTCTCGATGGCGCGACTGTTTTCCTTCATTGCTGCCTCGGTCATCTCGTCACAGGCGATTGGGATAACGGTCCAGCCGCTAACTCTTTTATCTATCTCCAGAAGACGGTCCTTCATCTCAACGACCTGGTCAATCCCGCCGGTTTTGGTCATGGTGGTGCATGTACCACAACCGATGATGAACACGTGGTCAAGATTAGCCAGTTGCTCTGCTATTTCCTCCAGTGATTTCTGTCGGGTTATTGATTTCATGATAGCCCTCCCATCGAGCCAGTAACGTTTAAAATGTTACTCCTCTAAGTCACATCTCAGACAGCGCTTGGCCTCCTGCCCGGCTCTTTTCACCGATAAGACAAGTTCAACTTCATCAAAGCTCGCCTTTCTTTTCGGAACTGGAAGTGTCGGCGTGGATACCCTTGGCTGTTCTTCCCAGGATTCCTCAATATCCTGTTTAGCTAACTCACCGACAATTTTCGTCTTGAGGTCATACATCTGGACTTTGGAGACATCGCCTTTCAAGTACTTGTCAATAGCAATGGCCCCTCTTCGCCCAGCGGCAATGGCATCTATTATCATGGCCGGACCGGTAACAAAATCGCCACCGGCAAAGATGCCGCTGACATTTGTCGCCAGGGAATTGCTATCAACAACCAGAGTTTCCCAGCGGGTACGTTCTAACTCGCTATCAACAGGTAGGAAAGATAAATCAGGGGCCTGGCCAACAGCGGCAATCACGGTATCCGCCGGCACAAAGAACTCGGAGCCGGCAATCGGGATGGGCCGTCGGCGTCCGCTCTCGTCAGGTTCACCGAGGCTCATCCGGATGCATTGCAGCCCGGTTACCTGCCAGTTCTCACTTTCGATTCTGGTCGGACTGACCAGAAAATTGACTTTTATACCTTCGGCGATGGCCTGGTCATACTCCACCTCGGTCACCGGCATTTCCTCACGTGACCGACGGTAGAATATATTGACCTCATCGGCACCAAGGCGAAGTACCGAGCGAGCCGTATCCAGAGCTACGTTACCACCCCCGATAACCGCCACCCGATGGCCGATATTGACCTGCCTGCCCAGCTTGATATCTCTCAGGAATCGCAGTCCGTAATAGAAACCGGCGGTATCCTCTAGCTCGCCAGGAATGCCGACGCGCTGACTTCTCTGGGCACCGGAGGCGATGAAGACGGCGTCATAACCGTCTTTTCTGAGGTCTTCTACCGTAAAGTTGACGTTTATGGGGGTATTGTATCTTATCTCCACCCCTTTCTTGGCAATGAAATCGATTTCCTTTTGAATCATCTCATGCGGCAATCTGAATTCAGGTATCGCTATCGACAGCATACCGCCGCCTATTGGGAGAGCTTCAAAAACGGTTACCGGATAGCCCATTTGCACCAGAAAATAGGCACAGGATAGACCGGTGGGCCCCGCCCCGACCACGGCGACTCGCTGGCTTTTTGTTTGTGGAAACGGTTCCGGGTCTTCCGTTATATGCTCGAAATACCAGTCAGCGGCAAAACGCTTGAGCTCTCTTATGGCTACCGGGTCATCCAGTTCTCCCCGCCGGCACCTGGCTTCGCAGGGATGATGGCAGATGCGACCGCAAATGGCGGGAAAAGGATTTCGCTCTCTAATGGTATCAGTTGCCTCCCGATATTCGCCGGCGGCAATATGGGCAACGTATTTTGGAATATTGATGCCTACCGGACAGGTGTGCTGGCATGGTGAGATCATCAGGGCATCGCAGGCAGCGGCCGGGCACTTCTTCTCTTTTATATGAGCCTCGTATTCGTCCCGGAAATAATTAATCGTGGTCAGTACCGGGTTAGGTGAAGTTTGACCAAGGCCACATAATGAGCACTCTTTGACCGTGGCCGCTATGGTAAGCAATGTGTCAATGTCCTCTTCGCGTCCTTTTCCTTCCGTGATTCGGGTCAGGATTTCCAGCATCTGCTTGGTTCCCAGACGGCAAGGCGTACATTTACCACAGGACTCATCCTGGGTGAAACTGAGGAAGTACCTCGCTATCTCGACCATGCAGGTGGTTTCATCCATCACCACCATGCCGCCCGAACCCATTATTGAGCCCAGGCCTTTTAACGACTCGTAATCCACGGGCAGGTCAATGAAACGGGCCGGAATGCAACCACCTGAGGGGCCACCCGTTTGCACTGCTTTGAAACGCTTATCTCGAGGAATACCGCCACCAATCTCATAGATAATACGAGATAGCGGGGTGCCCATGGGTACCTCGACCAGGCCGCTATTGGCAATCTTGCCGGT
>SOKS01000081.1 GCA_004375725.1 Dehalococcoidia bacterium
GGCGTAGCAAAACCTCATGCCCAAACCAGATACGGTCAAAAAAGATTGGCATATGCTTTCCCCTTAACCATCGTTTAAGAGGATTATATACCTTTTTTACATAACACCAAGATTGAGTAATAAGTACACCCGAAATATATTGACAATGATGACAAATTATTCTAAAATATTATTTAGAAGCTCGTGGCTCCCGAATCTTGATTTTGAGGAGGTGATGCTGTGAGGCTTCATGTGATATTCGGGGTATGGCAGGTGGACAGGTGAGGCCCTGCTTCACGGCAGGGCGGATGGACCTCGAACCCGGCTCGAGTTAGTGATGTAGAGGTCAGTCTCAGGAATGAGAGACCACATCCGGCGGTGATAACCGGAAGTGAGTCGGGTTGGAGATGCAAAAAGCAAACGTTAGGGGGCACTGAAAAGTGCCCTCTAATATTTATACCCCTTTAGAGAATCCGGCATTCGGCCGGCTATTCGGTACGCTTGACACCGTATCGACACCAAACCTACAATTAGTCTGGCAAATAAAAACTTCCTCCTTACCACTGGATTCACCGTGAACAGAAACATAAGAGTAGTACCGGCAATCCTCACTGATGACCCCTCAACCCTGAAAAAAATGGTCCATCAGGCAAAAAACTTCACTGACTGCGTACAGATTGACATTATGGATGGTCGTTTTGTCCCATCGCGGAGTGTCACCTGGGAACAGGTGGCCGACCTGTCTGTTAAGCTGAATTGGGAAGCCCACCTGATGGTTATGCAGCCTGAAAAATGCCTTAAAGGATTCAAGCAGGCTGGCGCCAGCAAGATTATATTCCACCACGAAGCCACCACTTCCCCACACGATGTTATTTCCCGGATCAAAAACCTGGGGCTTGAAGTCGGGCTGGCCGTCAATCCCGATACTCCCGTATCTGCCATCGTGCCCTGTATCAATGAAATTGACAGCATTCTCCTGCTTACCGTAACACCGGGATTCTACGGCAGCCAATTCATCCCGGAGGTGATGGACAAAGTAGCGGAACTGCGAAGTATCCAGCCTGAAATTGAAATCGGTGTTGACGGTGGCGTCAAGGAGAGCAATATCAGGGAAATTGCCAGCGCGGGAGTTGATTATATCTGCGTGGGGAGCGCTGTTTTTATGCAAATGGACCCGGCAGAGAGCTATCGCCGTCTCCAGTCGCTGGTTCAGCAGAACTGATAATCCAGCGGAGGTTTTCTTTTTATTTCTCTGCCTTTTTCACTCTCCAGCTACGTAAAGCTGGACACTATTCTGGCAAAAGTGGCCGCATCTCCGGAATCAAGATTAATCCTGACCACGCGCCTTTTCAGCGACCGCAGAGTCTGCAGGTCACCAAGTGCCTGGGCATCTGCCAGTATATTAAACGTATACGGCACACCGGGAATCGGGATTTTATGTTTATGGGCCGTGGTTACCTGAAGGAAAAGCCCTGTGTTGGGGCCTCCTTTGTGCAGCTGTCCCGTGGAGTGCAGCAAACGTGGCCCGTAGCCGGCGGTGGTGGCAATATGGTGTTTCTCCATCACCTTACGGCGTAATTCGGCGCATGCTTTTTCCAACTCCGGCATCTGCCTGGTGTAAGCCATAACCGCCAGGTAATCTCCCCGATTAGCTTCTGACAGCAATTCATCCAGTGAGTCAGAAATCTCCAGAGGTGGCAAACGGCCAGAGTTCTGGAACTCCTGCAAGACCCGACTGGTGGCATCCTTGGCTGCCTGTACGTTGGGCTGGTCAAACGGATTTATGCCCAGTATCGAGCCAGCAACGGCGGTAGCAAATTCCCAGTGGAAGAATTCCGCACCAATATCATGCCTGTCCTTCAGCTCCAGAGTAATAACATTCTGCCCTGAAGATTTGATACGCCCCACCGCCCGGTCAATATCTTCGTTATCATCATCCTTAAGTCGCAGATACATGAAAAGGCGGTCATCTCCATAGTTTTCAGGAGCGACGAATGGCTCACCCACGACCGGAATAACCCCGGTACCCTCCTTGCCCGTGCTCTCCGCGATGAGCTGCTCCAGCCACAGCCCGAAGCTGCCGATTGAAGGTGAAGTAATCAGCGTCAATTTATCTCTGCCCTGCCGGGCAAAGGTGCCGATGAATGCGCCAAGCCAGGCACCGGGATTTTCCTGAACCGGGGCATCGGCAGCACACTGACGTCTCATCTCCCCGGCACGCTCGATGATAGACATTATGTCAATTCCTATGAGCGCTGCCGGCACCAGCCCGAAGTAGGACAGCACCGAGTAGCGTCCGCCCACGTCTTCCGGGTTCAAAAAGGCACGGCGGAATCCTGCCTCCTCCGCCAGCCCGGCCAGCGACGACCCGGCATCAGTAATGGCGACAAAGTTCTGCCCTGCCCTCTCTTTTCCCACGGATTGCTCGACAAGCCCACGGAAATACCGGTAAAAAGTGAGCGTTTCGATGGTACCGCCTGACTTTGATGAAACCAGGAATATGGTATGCGCCGGGTCGATAGCTTCCGCAACCGCGGCCACCCAGTCGGGCACAGTGGAGTCCAGCAGTTTAAATTCCGGATACCCTCTGGCGCTGCCGAAAGTCTGGTACAAAACCTCCGCGCCCAAACTGGCACCGCCCATACCCAGCAGCACGACGTGCCTGTATCCAGCGTCGCACACTTCCCCGGCAAAAGATATTAATTCCGGCACCTTTTCTTTCATGAATTCGGGAAGGGTGAGCCAGCCAAGCCGATTGGTGACCTCCTTTGGCTCCGGCTGCCACACCGTGTGGTCCTTCCGCCAGATGCGTGCCACCACATCTTTTTGTTTGAGATCATCGAGTGTTTTATCAACAACCGGGAAATCCGTCATTGTAATTTCTCTATTAGCCACCTTTCTTCCTGGGCATGTTTTTCGATTCAATATCCAGTACTTTTTGCAGTCGTCGTTGAAAGCGTTCCTCATTTATAAATTCCGCTTTCAGGAAAGCTTCGACCACTTCCCTGGCCAGTGCTCCCCCCACCACCCGCGCGCCGAGGCAGAGTACATTCATATCGTCGTGCTCCACGCCCTGGTGAGCCGAATAGGTATCATGGCAGGGGCCGGCCCGCACTCCCGGTACTTTGTTGGCCACGATGCAGGCGCCAATGCCACTGCCGCAGATGATGATACCTCTCGGTACTTTTTCTGAAGCTACTGCCTCAGCAACGGCCAGCGCATAATCGGGATAATCATCAGTCGGGATAAGCGTTTCGGCACCGAGGTCCAGCACCTCATACCCGTTTTCCCGCAGCCAGGGAGTTAATTCGGCTTTCAAGGGAAAACCGCCGTGATCGGCGCCTATGGCAACTCGTAGCGTCATTTCTCGCCTCCTTGCCGAAGGTTCGCGGCTTCCTCAGCCACGTGCTGGGCGGTCAGGCCCAGTTGCTCGTAGATTACCTTGCCCGGAGCGGAAGCTCCGAAATGAGGAATACCGATAATAACACCGTTATCACCGACATACCTTTCCCACCCCAGCGGGCTACCCGCCTCGATGGATATCCTGGCTTTTACGTTCCTGGGTAATACCGTGTCAACAGCCAGAAACCGTATCGTATTGACGCAGAGTTCATCAAGCTTGGAACTGC
>SOKS01000089.1 GCA_004375725.1 Dehalococcoidia bacterium
CCTAAAACGCTATTTGATTTCAGCCCTCGTCAAACGTATCACAGGTAAGGCGAGGTAAGCGGTAGCTTCAGACCGAACTGCTCGGAAAATTCTTGCCGCATCTTCCGGTAGAACTCGATGCATTCTTTGTTCGGCCTTCCGGAAGCGATATCAAAATAATCCGGCAATTTCTTACCGAGCGGTGGGTCTTTCAGCTTGTCCTCATAACCTTCCAGCAACTTGAATACAATTGTATTTGCCTCTTTGCGGCTCATGCCCGCGGAGGCATGAGCTACAGCATTGCTGAAAATGTTCTCAAGGGGGTCGCTGTAGTCCTCCATAATGCCTTTTGAGGGAGGCCCGACCTCCACGGAGCCGCCGGATACCACAATGGCCATCACCCAGGCAGCGAATTCCTGGTAGCACATTTCGGTCATCGGTCCGGCGGAGGTATAGCCAGGGGCAACGATGGACAGCGGGCTGTTTCGGGTTGCTGCCTGGATGGCCACGCTCCGAGCCCAGATGATTTCCCGATTGGACGTCGTGCCTCCTTCGATAGGGACCGCCAGCGGGTGCTGGACTACGCCGCGTATGACAAGAATGCCAACCGGATGGTAGGCGGCACACACCACCGCCACTCCCGTCGGGCCACCGGCATAGCCGCCCAGAATCACGCCATTCTCGGCAAAGGTCAGGTTCCCCACGGCCTGGCAGTAAGCCACCTTGTTCAGGGCATCAAAGTCGACCTTCAGCTCATGAACGGTGCCGATTTCCAGAACATCGGTCTTCGGGTTACCGAAGGCATGGCCGGCGATATGCTCCGTCGCCCGCACCGCCGAGGCCACCTCATTGACCACCGGCATCCCCGGACGCCCCGCCCGGCGCAGTGCCTCACGCACCAGAAGCACCGTCCTGATGGCGCCTTCCACACCCCGTGGGCTGCCCGCGACCAGGTCTCTGCCATCGAGATTGGTGAGGCAGGGGGCGGTGATACCACAGGACAGGGGGTCCTCAGCGTAAGTCTTCACCACATTGATCAGGTTCCACTCGGTGGATACCGGGCCAGCTCCTGAGCCAGAGCACCAGGGAGGTGTCTCATCCTCGGGAAGACGCCTCGGCATCAACCGGGCATCTTTACCCTCACCAAAAACCACATTGCGTGGGGCTGACTCGATAGCACCCTCTATCTCCTCCCGCGTGAATAGAATGCGCCTTTCAGTGTCCACGCAGTAAACGCCAGTCTCAACCAGAAACTCCATGCCGGCTTCCCAGACACGGTCAGCCAGGTCATCATCAGACGGCACCGGGTTCTGGGGATCGTATTTTATACCGTACTTTTCCAGCACTTTCCGCAAGTTAGGCACGAAGATACCAAGGTCAAAATCACGCTCCGTGCAAATCGGCCCGGTTAACGCTCTTTCCACCACCGTATCAAAGCTGAGCATAATTTATCTCCTGCATTATTTTTTAGTGTTACAGGTAAGGCGAGGCACTGGTAAACTGAATGCCGAACTGGTCCGTCATCTCTCGCCTGACCTCCAGGTATAGCTCCAGAAACTCCCGGTTCGGTTTGCCGGTTACGGGGTCGCAGCATTCCTGGTACTTTTTGCCCGTGGGCGGTTCGCGTAGCTGAGTTTCATACTTTCCCAGCAGTGCATTCACAACAGTATTCGCTTCCCTCCGGCTCATGCCCGCCACGGCGTGAGCTACCTCGCTGGCCAGAAGAGGCTCCACCGGGCTGGTGTAGTCAAGGGCGGTACCCCTTGCTGATGCCCCTACCTCAACCGAACCACCGGAAACCACCGAGGCGATGACCCAGGCGCAGTGCTCGTAGAAGAGCATCCTGGTCATCGGGCCCGCCGCGGAATAGCCGACGTTTACCACCGGCAGGGTACTGTTCCGGGTAATGGCCTGGTTGGCCACGCTCCGTGCCCAGACGGTGTCCCGCACCGAGGTAACGCCAAGGTCGAAATGGGTCGGGAAGGGATGCTGTACCGCGCCCCGCAGGACGAGCAGGTCAACCGGATTGTAGGCGGCCGTTACCACCGCCACTCCTGCCGGCCCGCCCGCCAACCCGCCCAGTATAACCCCGTTCTCGGCAAAAATCAGGTTGCCAGCGGCCAGCGAGTAGGCAACCTTGTTCATGGTATCAAAATCAACCTTCAACTCATGAACGGTGCCGATTTCCAGCGCGTCCGTCTTGCGAATGCCGAAATGGCTGGCAGCGATGTGTTCCTGTGCCCTGGCCGCCGTGGTAACGCCATTGACAATGGGCATCCCCGGACGTCCGGCACGGCGCATACCTTCACGGGTCAGCAGGACCGCCCTGATGGCGCCTTCTATCCCCAGGGGACTGCCGCCAACAATGGGCTGCCCATTCACCATAGTCAGGCAGGGTATGGTGATACCGTCCCCCAGCGGGTTCTCCGCATGTGCCTTGACCAGGTTAACGTAGTACAACTCCGATGAAAGTGGTGAAGAGGTCGGCCCGACTGAACACCACGGCGGCGTTGTATCCTCGGGGACACGTTTGGGCATAACCCTGGCATCCTTGCCCTCGCCAAAGACGCGACCGCACGGACCTGACGCCAGCGCGCCCTCTATTTCATCACGACTGAAGAGAATCCGCCGCTCGGTATCAACGCAGTAAACCCCGGTTTCGACCAGAAACTCCATACCGGCCTCCCAGACACGGTCAGCCAGGTCATCATCAGACGGCACCGGGTTCTGGGGGTCGTATTTTATCCCGTATTTCTCCACCATCTTGCGCAGATTGGGCACAAAGATATCAAGCTCAAAGTCCCGTTCCGTGCATATTGGGCCGGCTAACGCCCTCTCCACAACTGTCCAGAAACTTATCATGTGTTGGCTCCTTCCTATCTCTGCGCTACCGCTTTTAATGCCAGAGTTACCGCATCACCAGCGGTTCTGCCGTACCCGTCGGCGCCGATGCTGTCTGCCCACTCCTGAGTGGTCGAACCGCCACCGACCAGGACACGGTACTTGGCACGCGCGCCACGCGCCTCAAGGTGCTCGATGATGCTCTTCTGCTGCGGGATGGTGGTGCTCATCAGCGCCGAGGCAGCAATGATATCAGCACCGACTTCCTCTGCTTTGGTGACAAAGGCGGAAGCAGCGACGTCAACCCCGAGGTCGAAAACCTCAAAGCCGTTCATCTTGAACATCGCGCCAACGATGTTTTTCCCGACAGAATGGACATCCCCCTTGACCGTGCCGAGAACCACCCGCCCCATTTTCTTCCGCTCACCCCCGGACTCCAGCAGCTTTGGCTCCAGAATCTGCATCGCGCTTTCCCACGCCTCAGCTGCCATCATCATTTCTGGCAGGTAAATTTCATACCTGGCGAAGCGCTCCCCCACTTCTTTCATGCCAGGAGACATGCCTTTTTCAATGATATCCGATGGCATGATGCCCTCTTTCAGGGCATCTCCAACTCCCTGTGCCACTTCGTTCCTGTCGCCGGCTATAATGGCATTATATAGCCGTTCAAACGTAGCTTTACCTGACATTTGTTTAGCCCCTTTCACCTTTTAAATTCAGAACAGACCTTCTCTTTTCAAGCTCAGGTATTTTTCTTCTCCTATGATGACATGGT
>SOKS01000086.1 GCA_004375725.1 Dehalococcoidia bacterium
TATCAAATCCTCAACCGGAAACACCCCGAAATATCAGTTCGGCCAACGCGAGCGAAGTTAATAATAAAGGAAGATAAAAGCAGCTTTTGCTTGAGGTCAGACTTCAGCTTTCAGCTCTTTGACCATATAATCGCCCAGTGAGCGATAGCCGGACTCGTTGCGATAGTATTCCCGGGCACCGACCCCACTCAGCACCAGAACCTGCCTGGCTTGAAACTCATCGGCAGCGATTCGCTCCGCTTCCCGCAGGAGCGCCCTGCCGATGCCCTTATGCTGCGCAGCATCCAGTCGCTGCTCGGCTAACGGAACCTCAGGGCCAAAGGTGTGCAGCTCCCTGATTATGGCCAGGTTACCTTTCTGTTTCTGTGCCAAAACCGGTACCGGTTTATCCTGAATCCGCAGTCGCAGCAGGCCGAAAAGCGTCTCCCTTTCATCCTCGAAAGAGAGGAATATCTCCCTGCCGCCAGATGCCTCGTAATCAAGTCGCACCATTTGAGGTTCTCCGATATCCCAGCCATCCCTCGCCCGGTGTCCGTATTCACGACAGCGGATGCACTGGCACTCCAGTCCTCGCGCCTGCAACCGCTCCCTTAGCAGACCGCGCAGGGAGTTTCTGGGGCCACCAGTTATAAATTGCGGCGGTATGTCACGCAACACCCGGGAAATCCTGACGTACCTGGGCACCACCGCCTTTATGTCTACGAGAAGGTTGACCATGGTAGCGAAATCATAGGGGTTATACTTCCCTTCCTGGTGCCACTTCTCCAGCTCGGTTCCCTCCACCACCATGGTCGGGTACAGTTTCAATCCATCCGGCCGGAAACTGGCATCATCGAATAGCTTTTTGGATAGCTCAAGGTCTTCCTCAGGGCTTGAGCCGGGCAGCCCGGGCATCCAGTGATAGTACACCTTGAAGCCGTGCTCCTTGAGCCGCGAGGTGGCACTAATTACGTCCTCCACCTGATGTCCCCTCCGGACCAGACGGTAAATATCATCGCTGAGGGTCTGCACGCCGAGCTCCACCCGCGTGGTACCAAACTCGAGCATGCGCTCCACCTCTTCCTGGCGGCACCAGTCGGGCCTCGTTTCGATACACAGCCCGGTACAGCGGTGCCTGGCCGTCTCATTAAAACGCTTCGCCTCTTCCAGCGTCGCTGACTCCCTCTCATTCAGGGCATCATAGCACCCCTTGATGAACTCATACTGGTAGTCCGGCGTTTGCGCCAGAAAAGTCCCGCCCATGACTATCAGTTCCACTTTGTCGGTGGGATGGCCCATCTCCCCCAGTACTCTCAACCTCACTTCCACCTGCTGGCGGGGGTCGTAATCGTACCGCCTGGCCCGCAAGACGGCCGGCGATTCCGGCGTATAGCTGCGCGGCGTATTGGTGAAAGTCGGGCAGTACAGACACTGTCCCGGGCACTTGATGGGCCGGGTCATCACCGCCACCGGCGTCACCCCGGATATTGTCCTGGCAAGTTTTTTCATCTTCGCCCTGTTATAATATAGTATCAATTTCAGTTTATCAGATTTGTGCTTATGGCAACAATTAAGGAAGTATTTGACCAGATTGCGCCGAGCTGGTATAACTTCAGGCACCACTCAATATTTCGACGTGAACTGGAGGCTTTAGCGGCGCGGTGGGGTGAAGGCAGGCTGCTCAACCTGGGCTGTGCCCACGGCCCCGACTTCCTGCCCTTCAAACCTGTTTTTGAACTGCACGGTGCGGATTTGTCCACAGAGATGCTCAGATTTGCCCGTAAATACTCAAGTAAATACGATTTCAGGGTACACCTGACCGCTGCCGATGTCCGTTCCCTGCCATATTGTGATAACACGTTTGACTTTGCCGTTTCGGTGGCTACCTATCACCATGTCAAGGGTAAAGCTGATAAGCTGGCCGCGCTGCGGGAGCTAAAACGCGTGCTGAAATCCGGTGGCGAAGCCTTTATAACTGTCTGGAATCGCTGGCAGCCAAGGTTCTGGTTTAAAGGCAGGGAGGTTGCAGTGCCATGGCGGACCAGAGAGAAGACCTTTTATCGTTATTATTACCTGTTCACCTATTTTGAACTGGAAAGCCTGGTGAATGAAGCCGGTCTGGAGATGATTAAATCCTTCCCCGAACATGACTACCGCTTCCCGATAAAATATTTTTCCAGAAATATCTGCCTCCTGCTGAGAAAGGCTTAACCAATCAGCCAAAAAGGTGTAAGATAGGAATATGTTAGTGAAAATCAAATGCCCCGCCTGCCAGACGGAGGGCAGCCTGTCGCTGGTTGAGTCCAATTACAAGGGCCCTTACAAGTGCTGGAAATGCCGCGAACTCTTCACTATCACCCTCGAAAAAGACAAGCTCACCTCCTGTGAACCCCTCAGCGAAGAGGAGTTTCAAAAGCAGCAGGAAATCAAGGCCCTCCAGGACAAGTTCAACCGGCAGTTCCCCGGAAGACAGGATACGGGCTAGTTCCCCGCCGTTTGCCAAATCCTTCCCCTTATAGCTATACTGGTAGTTACCATTTCACACTGATCGAGGCATGGAACGTGAATGGAAGTAACCGCTTGAATCGAAAAAGGAGGCGTCCTCCAATGCTTATCCCAACGATCATTATGGGGGTGATTGCCATCGCCCTTCTCTACATCGGTCATCAGCGAGGGGGCGGGGAACACATTGTGGGATTAAAGTCGGCCGGTAACCTGTTGCTCCAGATTACTCCCTTGCTCATTCTGGCCTTTATCGTAGCGGGCATGGTGCAGGTCCTGGTTCCTCATGAAATAATATCTCGATGGGTCGGTATGGAATCCGGTTTCCGGGGTATTCTGATTGGTTCCGCCATTGGTGGTATTCTGCCCGGTGGGCCCTTCGTTAGCATGCCTATCGTGGCGGGACTATTGCGTACGGGAGCCAGCATCGGCACCATGGTAGCGCTATTAACCGCCTGGTCATTGCTAGCGTTTACCCGGTTACCCATGGAAGTAGGCCTGTTGGGTTGGAAATTTACCTTTATCCGACTCGCCTGCGTCTTCTTTTTTCCGCCTATTGCTGGTTTTATCGCCAATAGATTTTTCTCCGGTATTGAAGTCGTCTAAATAATAAATGTAAGGAGGACGTTATCATGGCAAAAGTAATCAACATGGTGGCCACAGAATGCCAGCCGGAGGTTGAAGGGGCATTCAACAAATGGTACGACGAAGTGCACATCCCGATGTTATTCAAGTATAAGGGAATGACCAAGGTAACTCGCTATAAGATAATGAATAAAACCGGCGAGTTCCCCAGCTATCTGGCCATCTACGAATTTGAAAGCCTGCCTGAATATCAGGCATATGAGAAGAGCCCCGAAATCGTTGCTGCCAGGGCCGAGATGAAAGAGACCTGGAAGGAAGGCGGGTGGGAGATCAAGTGGCGCGTACAATATGAGGAGATAAAGACCTGGGAAAAGTAACCAATTTGCTACTGATTTCAACTGAAGAGGCCCGCTTGCCTCTGAACATAGTGGAATGCTAGAATAAAGCTTGTCTGATAGACGTATGGGCCGCTAGCTCAACTGGCAGAGCAGCTGACTCTTAATCAGCAGGTTACAGGT
>SOKS01000211.1 GCA_004375725.1 Dehalococcoidia bacterium
GACTTGCTGGACACTGCCTCACCTAAACTGGCGTCGGTGAGACGTAGAATACGAGGGGTACGCCAGGAACTACTCACTCATCTACAGGCTATAGTCACCTCACCCAGAGGACGGAAAATAGCCCAGGAACCCATTGTAACCGAGCGGCAGGGGCGGTATGTAATTCCCGTCAAAGTGGAATGTCGCCGGCAGATAAAGGGGATTGTCCACGATGTCTCCAATACCGAGGCCACTGTGTTTATTGAGCCCTGGACAACCACAGACACGCAAAACGAACTACGCGAGATGGTTGCAGCAGAGAAAGATGAAATAGAAAGGATACTGAAAACACTCAGTGCTGAAGCCGGGGCATTCCAAAGCGAAATTTCACATAACATAGAACTGATTGCTGAGCTTGACCTGGCACTGGCCAAGGCCAGATATGCCAGGGAGGCCAAAGCCACGGAGCCAATTATCGTGGCCGCTGTTAGAATTGCCAGGGCAGAGGGACATGAACCGGGCGGGGTGCTCAGGCTGGTGGAAGCCCGGCATCCGCTGCTGGGAAAGAAGGCGGTGCCACTATCGGTCGAGATTGGCCGGGACTGCTCTGTCCTGGTCATTACCGGACCCAATACCGGTGGTAAGACGGTTGCCCTCAAGACGATAGGGCTGCTCAGCTTGATGGCGCTGGCCGGCTTGCCTATTCCGGCTCAGGCGGAAAGCCGCATCCCGCTTTTTGATGGCGTATATGCTGACATCGGTGATGAGCAGAGCATTGAACAGACCCTTTCCACTTTCAGCTGGCACATAGGCAACATCGTGCACATCATCAACAACGCCACGGCACAGAGCCTGGTGCTGTTAGACGAACTGGGCACCAACACCGACCCGGGCGAAGGCTCGGCCCTGGGCCGTGCTATCCTTCTCCATTTCCTGTCACAACGAACGATGATCGTAGCCACCACTCACTACACCGAGTTGAAGGCGTTGGCTCACGCTACCGATGGCATGCAAAACGCAGCTCTGGATGTGGACCCCGTTACGATGGCGCCTACCTATCACCTGACAGTAGGTATCCCGGGCGGCAGCAATGCCCTGGCTACAGCATCGCGCCTGGGGCTGCCCGCGGAGATTGTCAGCCGCGCCCGAAATATGCTTTCCAAAGGCGCTCAAAAAATTGAAGCCTTGCTCACCCACCTGGTGATCGAGCAAAAGAATGTTGAGTCGCTTCGCCACAGCCTGGAGAAAGAACTGAATGAAGCAGAACAGAGCGATGCGGACTTGAAAAACAGGCTCCGCCAGTTAGAAGAGGAGAGGCGAAGAATCATCAAGCAGACACGCGACCAGGTAGTTCGCGAGGCTGCCGAGCTACAGATGAAAATTCGTGGGGCGGCAGCGGATTTGCGCAAGGAAAAATCCCGGGAAAAACTTGAGCAGGCTAAAAAGACGCTGGCCGAAGCACGGGAAAAGCTGGATGCCGAAGTATGGCAGGCCAGACCGGCGGTTGAGATGGAGGAAACAGAAGCCGGGGCAGGTCCAATCGCCAACGGTGATACCGTCTGGCTGAAAGAGGCTGGCGTGTCGGTGACAGTACTATCGGTATCTGAGGAACGCGGGCTCGTCGAGGTCCAGGCCGGGAAAGTGAAGATGACTCTCAGGCTTGACGGCGTGGAAAAGAGGATACCATCAACTGGTGTGGTGAAGACGGGTGCTGCCCTGATAAGGAGGGAGATGAGCAAGCCCGGGGTCTCCCCCGAGCTTGACCTGCGGGGAAAGAGGGCCGAGGAGGTTGAGCCGTTGCTGGATGACTACCTTAACGAAGCGTCTTTGTGCAGCTTGAGCCAGGTCCGCATCATTCACGGTATCGGCACAGGCACCGTGCGCCAGATTGTAAGGGAGATGCTGGCCTCTCATCCGCTGGTGGCATCTTTCCGGCCCGGGGAACAGGGCGAGGGCGGTGACGGCGTTACTATAGTCAGCATGTAGCTGGAGCATACCGGCTGACCGGGTGATTGAGATTATGCTGGTATCAAGAGAATTGCGTCTGGGCAGGTCGAAGGCGCTCGGCTTTCTGGATGAGCTAGCCTCGACTGAAGGTAAAGCGACATCGGTGTATTTCCCCCCGGGAATAGCAGCCGCACGTGTTGAAACCGGGCTGGAAAAGGTATTTGGTCCGGTTGACATACCGACGGGCATAGCTGAGACTATTGCCGCCTCGAAGATGGGAGCGGCGTTTTTCTGGAATCAGCTGCAGATGTACCTGGTTTTGCCCCCATTCCCGATAAAAGAAGAATATATCACCGACGGCTATGATGTTGGGCCGTTGCGTACGCTTCTCAGTCATGACTTCCTTATCGCTCTGGTCCTGGTCCGCTTGGGAGCATTCAGCATCGGTGTCTGTCAGGGCACAAAGATTATAGATAGCAAGACTGGAACAGGCCTGGTGCATGCCCGCCATAAGAAAGGCGGCTCCTCGCAGGCGCGGTTTGCCCGACATCGGGAGAAGCAGATAGAAGAGTTTTTAGGACGAGTTTGTGGTCATGTACGGGAGCATATTGAGCCTCATGCCCGGTCACTGGACTATCTGGTCTATGGTGGAGCCAGAACTACCATACTCACACTGCGAAAACGGTGCCCGCTCCTGAGCCAATTTGACGACCGCATCCTGCGGATGCTGCTGGATATACCTGAGCCGCGCCGGGCGGTACTGGAAAAAGCCATCGGCACCATCTGGTCCACCGATGTTATCGAATGGCGCCAGGATAACCCTTAACAGGAATTCCCGGGACACCATAACAATCAGGCCTGCTACAAATCAGGCATTATGCCCCCAGAATACCGAGTACATTGTCTAATGAGAAGTTCATCGAGGTGTGATGTATCCGGTAAATGTGATTGTCAAGACCCGTCTTGTCCTCGTAGTTTGGAAGCGATATAATCTGTCACACCAGCGATGAAGAACCACACTCCCTATTGCTGCAGAACAATGTGTTTCTATCGTTGAGAGGAGGGGCGAATGTCGGATTTGAAGACTGAATTCCTATGCACTGTAGCTGCACATGTTGACTGGCGACATGTCATAGATTTGGGAGTCACACCGCATGGCATACGGCAGATAATATACATAAAAGGCGGTACATTCGAAGGCCCAAAGATCAAAGGAGTTGTGCTTCCTGGAGGAGGCGATTGGTTTGTTCGCCGGGCTGACCAGATGGTAGAATTGGATGTTCGCTGTGTCTTGCGCACTGATGACAATCACCTGATATATTGCTGTCTCAGAGGCATTAACGAGATGACTGCTGAGGTTGCGATCAGAGCAATCAGTGGTGAATCTATCGATTCATCGAAATACTATTTCCGAGTTACAGCGGTAACTGAAACCGGATCCAAGAAATATGCCTGGCTGAATCGTATTGTTGCAGTGGGAGTGGGGAACTTGATGCCGGCGGGTATCCAGTACAAGATCTACATGGTCCTATAAATATGAGGCATGTATGTGCCAGGAGTTTTAACTGTCACGGTGTGTAGAGTTTTGCATTTGTCCGCCAAATTGTGATTACACCTTTCTGACTTTTGGGGAATTCCAGGGACAC
>SOKS01000069.1 GCA_004375725.1 Dehalococcoidia bacterium
AGCCCGAAAATCGGTGGCCTACCTGAGAAAGCTTTTCAATGAAAGTCCCTGACCGAAGATATGTATCTAGAAATATCAAATTACCTCGTGCCAGCACCGGGCAGGAAAGTTTAATCAAATTCACATCCTGCGATGACCGCTTAATAAACATATTTGCTGATTTACAAAGGTAGCGAATAAGTATTATTATCAACAATTATAGGTAATAAAACGGATGCCAGAATTCATACTCAAGGTCTAAGTTTATGGCAAAGAAATCAACGTCTTTTGCAGAGCGAAATCAGGGCCATGCTGCTAATCCAGAAATGTCGGAGATGATGAAGGACACTTTATACGTGCCCGAAACCACATTTCGTGGTCAAAATCGTTGGTTCAGTCTCATCTTGCAGTTTGGCATCCTGTTTGTCTTCTGGCTTTTGCTTTCCGGTCGCTACCAAGCAAAATACATTATTATTGGCGCGATTTCTGCCGCCCTGGTAACCTTCTTCACCAACGACCTTTTCTATTCGGCGCTGCAACGTGGTGAGCAACTGGGTATCAAAACCAGGCAGGTCTGGCTGCAGATATGGCGTTTCATCCTTTACATTCCCTGGCTGCTGCTTCAAATCATTCTGGCAAATGTGCAGGTCGCCTACCTTGTGCTCCATCCTAAAATGCCAGTCGAGCCCGTCCTGCTCCTCTTCCGCACCCGGATGCGCAAGGGCATAGCTCAGGTAACACTGGCCAATTCCATTACCCTGACTCCGGGAACCATCACTATCAGCCTGGAGGACGGCAACTACATTATCCATACCCTGAAGCCGCCTCTGGCTTCAAGCCTTGTTGAAGGAAACATGCAGAACAAAATCGCCAGGGTATACCTGGAAGAAAAAGAGCCAAAACCAGAGGTCCGCTGGGTTTACTCGCTCAAGGAGCTCGAACAATGAACTCTTTCCTCCTGGGTATCACCGTATTTATCGTGGTACTTACCGCCATTTCGCTGTATAGAATAGCCGTAGGGAAAACTATCTTCGACCGTATCATTGCTGCCGGGCTGGTGGGGACCAACGGCTTTATCATACTTGTCCTTATTGGATTTCTTTTCGAGCGCATCAACATGTTTATCGATATCGCCATCGCCTACGCGCTGCTCAACTTTATCATCGTCATTGTGCTGGGCAAGTACTTTGAGCGGGGAGGGGAGAGACTCTGATGGCAGGAATAGTCATCGCCATAATCCTGATAGCGGCCGGTGTTTTCTTTCTGACGGTAAGCGTACTGGGGTTGCTCCGCCTTCCCGATTTCTATGCCAGAACCCACGCCGTGGGCAAGTCAGAGACGCTGGGGACAATACTGGTACTGGGCGGCCTCGCCGTCTATAACGGATGGGAACTCAGCACCGCAAAGATACTGTTCATTTTATTCTTTGTCTTGATCGCCAGCCCCACGGCCACGCATGCCGTTGCCCGGGCGGCCCTGCGCACTGGCCTCCAGCCATGGACAAGGCAAAAAGCGGCACAGAAGAGAAAGAAGGCCGAACAGCCATGATCTGGCAGGTAGATTTCTGGTTGCTGGTGATACTGATAATAACCGCGCTGGTCGCTTTGTCCGTGCACGACCTTCTGGCGGCGGTGGTAGCGCTGGCTGCCTACAGTTTCTTTGTGGCACTGCTTTTCAGTCAGGCGGGGGCCATTGACGTCGCTTTTGTCGAAGCGACGCTGGGGGCGGGGATAAGCGGGGTGCTCTTCATTGTGGTGCTATTACTTACCAGACGGAGGTCGGAAGATTGAGGTGGGTTAACGCGTTCATCATACTTCTGTTCGTGGCATTGATGCTGTATGCCACAGTTGGTCTGCCTGATCATGCTGACCCGCAGGCCCCGGCCAATGTCCATGTTTCCCCGACATATATTGAGGACTCGGTGGCAGACACCCATACCCCCAATATCGTTACCGCTGTGCTGGCCGACTATCGCGGCTATGATACCCTGGGCGAGACAGTGGTGATTTTCACCGCCGGGTTAGCCTGCATCCTTATTCTGATGAAGAGAAAGGCAAATGATAAAGCAACATTATCAAAGCATCGTCATTCAGACCGTATGTAGCCTGTTGATTCCGTTCATTCAGCTTTTTGCGCTATACGTCATCATACACGGCCACTACGGACCGGGAGGAGGATTCCAGGGCGGGGTTTTGTTGGCGGTGAGTATCATACTGCAGCGATTGTATCTGGGTAGCAAAATCTCCTACCGGAAATTCTCACCGAAGATGGCTCTGGCATTTGGTGCCATTGGTATGCTCATATTCGGCTTTGCCGGGGTGGTTCCCCTGGCATTTGGCGGGGCGTTTCTGGACTATGAGAACCTGCCCATTTTCTGGGTACACGGTGCCGAGTTAAGGGCGCTCGGCATTTTGATTGTGGAGATAGGCATCGGCCTGGCCGTTTTCGGCACGCTGGTGTTGATTTTCGATAGCCTGGTTGGTGAAAGATGGTAATTATTGATTTATTCCTGTCCCGTTACGTGTATTTCATGATCGTGGTCCTGCTGGCCATCGGCCTCTACGGGATGCTCGGTAAGCACAACCTGATGAAGAAACTTATCGGGATGAATATCTTCCAGACCGCCATCTTTATTTTCTTTATTGAAGGTGCCGCCAAGCGCGGCGGGTCAGTGCCGGTCATCGACGAAATACTCGGCATGGAGGCGGCTCAGTATGTTAATCCTCTGCCACACGTGCTGATACTGACCGGGATTGTGGTGGCGATTTCGCTCACCGGAGTTGCCCTGGCTTTTCTCCTCGTTATCTACCGTACCTACAAAACACTGGATGATAGGGCGATAATGGCTAATATGAAAGAGAGCGCGGAGTAAATGTCCAGCTTATCGATTCTTATCGTGGCGTCGTTATTACTGTTCTGCTTTATATCCGTGCTGGTTGGTATATGGCGGCTGAGATGGGCATACGCAGTGGCTTTAGCTGGTATGGCGCTGGCACTGGTGGCGGCGGGTACCGGATTTTACCGTGTCCTGGCTGATGGGGAGCTGCGCTATTTTCTTGGTGGGTGGCCGCCACCCTTTGGCATCGAGTATGTCCTCGACCACCTCTCGGCATTCATGGTCGTCATCATCGTGTTCATTGGCCTCATCGCGGTGATTTACCCGCCGGAGGCAGGGCTTTATCATACCCCCCGCCGGGGCATTTCCGCTTACGGGCTGGTTCTCCTGCTCATCGCCGGGCTGGTTGGCGTGGTGGTTACCGGCGACCTTTTCAACCTCTTCGTCTTTCTGGAGATATACTCCCTGGCCAGCTACGCGCTCATCACTATGGGCGGCGACAAAGCGGTGGTGGCGAGTTTCCGCTACCTGATACTGGGGACAATCGCGGGCAGCTTCTACCTGCTGGGCGTTGGTTTCATCTACTTCTCCACGGGCACCCTGAATATGGCCGATGCCGCCCGGCTCTTGACTCCGCTTTACGGTTCACCCACCATCATGGCTGCCGTGGCGCTGATAGTGGTCGGCATGGGCATCAAGATGGCGCTGTTCCCGCTGCACGTCTGGCTTCCCGACGCCCACAGCTATGCGCCTCCCGTGGTGGCGGCGATTCTGGCAGCGATACAGATTGAGGTCGCCGCCTACGTTATCGTGCGCATGATGCTCACCATATTCCAGCCTCAATATTTCATTGATATAATGCCGATTACCACGATTATCGGCTGGGTGGCGGCGGCAGGCATCATTTTTGGCTCGGTGATGGCGATTGCCCAGAAGGACTTTAAGCGCATGCTGGCCTACAGTACCGTGGCCCAGGTGGCCTATATTGGCCTCGGCATCGGGCTGGCCAATCAGCTGGGGATGATTGGTGCTCTGTTACACATTTTAAACCACGCATTCATGAAGAGCTGCCTCTTTTTGGTAGCCGGTGGCATCCGGTATCAGACCGGATTGCATAAAATATCGCAATTCGCTGGCCTGGGACGCAAGATGCCATTGATGATGAGCGCTTTTACCGTGGCCGCTTTATCCATGGTGGGTATCCCGCCGACGGCCGGCTTTTTCAGCAAATGGTACCTGGTGCTGGGAGGCATAGAGGCCAACAACTGGGTGTTTGTCGCCGTGATTCTGGCGAGCAGCCTGCTGACTGCGGTCTATTTCTTCCGCATGATTGAAAAGCTTTTCGCCACGCCGTCAGGCGGTGACCCGGCCGTGGAGCAGGCCAGAGAGCCTTCAGCCCGGATTCTGACACCGATCATCATTCTGGCAATAGGCATCATTGTTCTGGGACTGATTAATGCGCTCATTGTCTCGTACGTGTTGCAACCGGTGGTGGCATTGTTACCATAGGAAAGAAAACGGGTTAAATAGCTTAAATTGATGGAAACGGTCTATTCGCTGAAACCGCTGCTGGCGGTACTGGTCTCGCTGGTTGCCGTGGCTTTCATTGTTATTCCCAACCAGCGGCCGAACGTCCGCGAGTCCTGGACGATACTGGCCGCGCTGGCGAAATTTGCCCTGGTGGCATCGATGCTGCCCCTTATCCTTCAGGGGAAAAGCCCGGCCATCACCCTCTTTGCCATCTCTCCCGGTATATCGCTGGCGCTGAGAGTTGACTATCTGGGCATTATTTTCGGGCTCTCCGCTTCCTTTCTCTGGATACTGACCTCGTTCTTCTCTATGGGCTACGTACGAAGCATTCCGGAACACAAACAGACACGCTATTTCGCCAGTTTTGCCATCTGTCTTTCCGCGACCATGGGCATCGCCTTTGCCGCCAATCTTTTTACTCTGGTCATTTTCTACGAGATTCTGACCATCGCCACCTATCCTCTCGTCATTCACCGGGAGACACCGGGGGCAATCTTCGGCGGCCGAAAATATCTCGTCTACCTGCTTACCGGTGGCGTGTTCCTTCTCTTTGCCCTTGCCCTCACCTACCAGTTGAGCGGTACGGTTGATTTTCAGGCCGGCGGCATACTTCCGGCACTGACCGCGAAAAGCAGCGTCATCATGCTCTTTACCCTCTTCCTGCTCAGTTTCGGCGTGAAGTCGGCAATCATGCCCATGCATAGCTGGCTGCCCACGGCGATGGTGGCGCCAACGCCGGTGAGCGCACTGCTTCATGCCGTGGCCGTGGTCAAGGCCGGGGTCTTCGGCTTTGCCAGGGCCATTGGCTTCATCATTGGCCCCTCAATGTTGCACGAGAGTGGCGCTTCAGGTTTCCTCGCGGCGCTTACTGCGGCCACGATACTGGTGGCCTCGCTCATCGCCCTGCGCCAGGATAATTTAAAGGCACGCCTGGCCTACTCCACCGTAGGCCATCTTTCCTACATCGTCCTCGGTTTGACACTGTTCTCGCCGAGCGCCTGGATAGGCGCGCTGCTCCACATTGTTAACCACGCCATGATGAAGATCACGCTCTTCTTCTGTGCCGGGGCCATCCACGTTAAGACCCACTGTGAGAACGTCAGTCAGCTCAACGGCATTGGCCGGCAGATGCCGCTTACCATGGCCGCGTTTGCCATTGCGTCGGTGGGGCTGGCCGGCATTCCGCCGGTAAACGGATTCATCAGCAAATGGTACCTGGTGCAGGGTTCGTATGACGCCGGGCAGATAGTCTTCGTCGTCATCCTCCTGCTCAGCGGGCTGCTCAATGCCGGCTATTTCTTCAGCATCGTGGTGCGCGCCTTTTTTGCCCCGTCGGATAAGTTCACCAGGTTTGATGAGGCGTCAAAATTGATGATTGTGCCGCTGGTGATAACCGCGGTGCTTTCTCTCCTAATGGGGATTTTCCCTGACCGCATCCCATACTTCTTCCAGCTTGCGTCAAGCGCCGCGCAGAGTGTTTTCGGGGGAGGCGGCCTGTGAAACGCCACTGGCTGATTGCCTCTGTGGCCATACTGATTATCTTTATCATACTTGACCTGCTGGTTGTAAGTGGACACGTGCATGTCACGTTCCCGTGGTCGCACGTACCCGGCTTCTTCTCCTTATTCGGATTTCTGGGCTGCCTGGCGATAATTTATGGCGCCAAGCTGCTCGGCCGCTACTGGCTACAGCGCGGCGATGATTATTACGATAGAAATGATGAACATGAGTAATTTTCCACTGGCAATCATATACGTAATCGGGGCAGTGCTGCTGCTGGTATTGCCGCGGCGGATACGCTCTGCGTTCTGTCTTATAATCTCCGTGACGGCCTTCGTTTTCCTGATTAATCTGGAAGCGGGAGCCAGCCTTAACTTCTCCTTCCTTAACTACGACCTGATGGTCAGCCGGGTAGACCGACTAAGCCTTGCCTTCGGGTACGTCTTTGTCATCATGGGATTCCTCGGGGGCATTTATAGCTACCACGTGAAAGATTCCCTGCAACAGGTGGCGGCACTCTTATACGTGGGGAGTTCGCTGGGGGTGGTCTTTGCCGGCGACCTGTTTACGCTCCTTTTCTTCTGGGAAATCATGGCTGTTTCTTCGCTGTTCCTCATCTGGGCCAGGCGGACGCGCGATGCCAGGAAGGCGGGTCTTCGCTACCTGTTGGTACACGCTTTCGGGGGCAGCGCCCTCATGGCCGGCATCCTGCTGCACCTCCAGCAAACCGGCTCTCTCCTGTTCAATCACTTTGATGGCGGCGTAGCCTCTTATCTCATCCTCTTCGCATTCGCGCTCAACGCTGCCGTACCACCCCTGAACGGCTGGCTCGCCGATTCCTATCCGGAGGGGACGGTTACCGGCAGTGTCTTCCTCAGTGCCTTTACCACCAAGGTAGCCGTCTATGCCCTAATTCGTGGCTTCGCCGGTCTGGAATTGCTCATGTGGGCGGGCGCCATAATGGCTGTCTACGGCGTGGTCTTCGCCTTCCTGGCCAACGATGGGAGACGACTCCTCTCTTACCACATTATCAGCCAGGTTGGCTACATGGTCTGTGGTGTCGGTATTGGCAGCGTGGTCGCGATAAACGGTGCCATTGCCCATGCCTTCGCCCATATTCTCTATAAAGGCCTGTTGTTCATGGGGATGGGAACCGTCCTCTACGCCACCGGACGTAACAAAATGACCGAGCTGGGTGGTCTCTTTAAGAAAATGTGGCTCACTTTAATCTTCTTCATGGTCGGCGCCTTCTCCATCTCCGGCGTCCCGCTCTTCAGCGGCTTTGTCAGTAAATCAATGGTGATATACGCCGCGGAAACGGCGCATTTTGGCATTGTTGTCCTCTTGCTTAGCCTGGCCTCCATTGGCACTTTCCTGTCCATCGGCCTGAAGCTGCCGTACTTCACCTGGTTCAGCACCGACCGTAACCTCAAACCAGAACCAGTGCCACCGGGAATGTATATCGGTATGGGGTTGACCTCCGCAATCTGCATCGCCATCGGTGTTTATCCAGCGCTGTTATATAATCTTTTACCTTTTGGGGTGCACTACCAGCCATATACCGCGCCACATTTAATCGAATCGATGCAACTGCTCCTATTTACCGGGCTTGCTTTCTGGCTGGTAAGGAAAAAACTCCATACCGAAGCGACGATTACGCTGGATACAGACTGGTTCTACCGACGGCCTTCGCGCCTCGCATTCAATGTATTCAGTGTGTCCATCAGCGAGTTATTTGAGGCCGTGGAACGCTTTTCACTTCGCCTTGCCGGTTACCTGGTTAAGGTTGGCGCTAACCCTGCGGGATATGCAGTCGAGGCGACGAGAAATATCAGCCACATTCTGCTGCGTACCGAAAAACCAGC
Source organism: Dehalococcoidia bacterium (assembly GCA_004375725.1). Lineage (GTDB taxonomy): Bacteria > Chloroflexota > Dehalococcoidia > Dehalococcoidales > RBG-16-60-22 > E44-bin89. The sequence goes on from SOKS01000069.1 coordinate 7,711, forward strand.
TCCTGAGCCATCGACATTCAGTCCTGACCGCTACCGGATACCGCTGGGGTTTATGGTGCTCGTGGTACTTCTCGTCCTCGTTGTCATACTTGCCTGGGACTTCCTGTTCTAATGGCAGGCATTGATTCTGGTCAGGCGGGCAGTATCCGGCATCAAGCCAGTTGAAAACTGTAATAAGCGCCCATAAGGAACAGCAACATCAGGGTAACATTCCACCAGCTAAGACGGAAAAACCGCTGGTGCCGATGGCCCAGCCCGACAATGAACACAACCGTCATGAGCATCACGGTGAATGCGGTAACGAGGTGAGTCTCAGAGACCGCGGCCAGTATCGGCCCTTTGGTATAGAGCAGGTCATCGAGGGGAATGATAGTCAAATTGAACAGATTGCTGCCAATCAAGTTGGCCACGGCCAGGTCTTTGGCCCCAATTCGCATGGCGGCAAAGGAAACGGTTATCTCGGGCAGGGTAGTGGTGAAGGCAAGGAAAAGGCTACCCACAAAGCCCTGTCCCCATCCATAAACCTCGGAAAGTTCATCACCGATAAAGGCGAGCCAGAGACCGGCGCCTATGATGAAGACGGCTGATATTGAGAAATTGAGGTAGACATGCCTTAAAGACTTATCGGCATACTCAGATACCGTTTCCTTCAGAGACGGGTGGCGCTGCTCATAATGGTATATGCTGCGGGCGACAATGAAGTACAGCAGGACAATGAAGGGAGTATACCAGCCAATCCAACCTATATCCATGATATGGTATCTACTGCTTATCAGTATGAAGCCGGCAACAAAGAGCACCATTATCAAGCTGAATATACCGGTCAGGCGATGGGTCTTACCCACAACCGCCAGAATGGAACCGTTGTGGTGAACCAGGTCAAGAAGAGCCAGGTTGAACAGGTTGAACATATTGGCGCCGAGAAGGTTACCGATGGTCAGGTCAGGAGCATCGACCAGGGTTACCGCGCTTACGCCATTGAAAAGTTCGGGCAGCGAGGTCAGCATGGCGATGAGGACAAGACCTATCCAGACGCCACCAAGGCCGGTCTTTTCGGCAATTATGTCACCATATCGAGCAATTTTTCTGCCGGAAAAGAAAATGACAACAATGCAGACGATGAATTTAATCCAGACCAATCACTGTCTCCTCTGTCCACTTCACTTTATTGACACCGAGACCAAATGTCAATACTTGCGTTATTGAGCCATGATGGTTATAATAGGTCGGTTTTTGGAGTAAGCGAGATAGATGGTTTTTGATTGGAAACCGCCTGCATCAGCAATGTCCAAGTCATCCCTTTTGAATAACACGTTCCTTACCTTGTCCTTCAATTACCTTCAGGGATATAATAGTAGTAGCCCCTGTAGCTCAGGTGGATAGAGCACCAGCCTCCGAAGCTGGTTGCGGGCGTTCAAGTCGCCCCAGGGGCGCTTCAATGTGTTCAGGAGAGTGCAATGACGAAAAGCAAACTCACGGAAATCAGATGGCACGGTCGCGGGGGTCAGGGGGCGGTAACCTCCGCAGAGCTGGTCGCCCAGGCGGCCATCGGTGAAGGGAAATATGCCCAGGCATTCCCCAGCTTCAGCCCGGAGAGGAGGGGGGCGCCGGTTATGGCCTTCAACCGAATCAATCCAGACGAGCCCATCCGAACCAGAGCAGAGGTAGACCAGCCTGATGTAGTCTTGATTATGGACCCCAACCTTTTGTCTATTCTGGATGCGACTTCCGGGTTAAAAGAGGGTGGCACGGTTATCATCAACACCAAGAAATCTGTGGAACAGGTAAGAAAGGATTTCGGCATTAGCGCCCGGCTGGCCCTCGTGGATGCCAATACAATTGCCCAGGAGACATTGGGAGTTCTTATCGTCAACACAACGATGATTGGCGCCATGATAAAAGCGACCGGCGTTATTTCTTCAGAGTCTATTAAAGAACCGTTTGAGAAACGCTTTGGGCGTCTGGCAGAACGCAATATCAAGGCATTGGAACGCGCGGTTGAAGAAACGAAAATAGGGGAGTGGCTAGAAATGGCCAAGGCAAAAACGAAGGAGAAACCGGGTACAAAAGGTGAATTGAGCTGGAAAGAAATAGAAATCGGCTGTTTTATCACCAAACCGGGAAACTCCGTTGAAATCAAAACCGGTGACTGGAAGTCGCGCCGACCTGAGTTCGACTTCGATAAATGCAATAAATGCACCCTCTGTTATTTCTTCTGTCCCGAGGGATGTATCGCCAAAACCAAAGACGGGTATTTTGAAGCCGATTTATTCTATTGCAAGGGCTGTGGGATTTGCGCCACGGAATGTCCCAAAGACGCAATTACTATGGTCGAGGAGGCGAAATAATGACGAAACGTGAAGGCCTGGAAGTATCAATCGCCGTTGCTGACGCCGCCATGTTATCTGATGTTGACGTCGTGTCAGCTTACCCGATAACCCCCCAGACACACATTGTGGAGCACCTGGCCGAGCTGGTCGCCAACGGGGAACTGAAAGCGGCTTATATTCCGGTGGAATCAGAGCACTCGGCGATGAGCGCCTGTCTTGGCGCTTCAGCAATTGGCGCCCGAACTTTCACCGCCACCGCCTCCCAGGGGCTGGAGCTAATGCACGAGGTGCTCTATGTTGCCTCGGCTATGCGTTTCCCCATTGTCATGGCGGTGGCCAACCGTGCCCTTTCCGCACCCATCAGTATCTGGGGTGACCACTCCGATGTCATGGCAACTCGCGACGTCGGCTGGATTCAGATATTCGTGGAAAACGGTCAGGAAGCAGTTGATAATGTCATCTGCGCCTTCCGCATGGGTGAAGATAAAAGAGTCCTGCTTCCAGTAATGATTCATCTTGACGGGTTTGTCCTGACCCATGTAATTGAACCCATTGAGCTTCCAGATAAAAAAGATGTTGACCGGTTCCTGCCGCCCTTCAAATATCCTCTGCCACTGGACCCGGAGAAACCGGTCACGATGGGAGCCTTTGGCCAACCTTTCATCTACACCGAGGTCAAATGGGCGCAAGAGATAAATTTGGAGAAAAGCAAAGATGTCATTCTGGAAGTCTGGCAGGAGTTCGGTAAAGCTTTCGGTCGCCAATATTCACCGATAGAGCAATACCAGACCGATGGTGCCAAAGTCCTGCTGCTAACGATGGGCAGTTACAGCGAAACGGCGATGGTCGCCGTGGACAAGATGAGAAACGATGGCAAGGAGGTGGGGCTGCTCAAGCTCCGCCTGTGGCGCCCGTTCCCATACGAAGAGCTGCGGGAGTCGATAAAGAGTGCTGAGATACTCATCGTGCTGGATAGAGCCATATCTTTTGGCGGGCCGGGAGGTCCGGTCTGCTCCGAAGTAAAAGCAGCTTTGTACGGGGGAGAGAAACAGCCGAAGGTAGTTGGCTTCGTGGGTGGCCTGGGCGGCAGAGATATTACCATGTCTGGCTTCGAGGAAATGATAAACCGCGGCATTGAGATTGCCCGGACGGGAAGCAAACGAGAATTTGAAATCTATGGAGTGAGGGAATAAAGATGGCAACAGCAGTTCATGGACCCGGCATAATTACGGAATTGGAGCCCTTTACCCCCGGCCACCGCGCCTGCAGCGGCTGCGCTGAAGCATTAGCGGTGAGACTGGCCGCCAAAGCCATCGGCAACAACGCCATAATTGTAAACGCTACCGGTTGCATGGAGGTAGTGGCCTCACCGTTTCCCTATACTTCCTGGCGTATTCCCTGGATTCATACCTTATTTGAAAACGCTGCCGCAGTAGCCTCTGGCGTGGAAGCCGGTCTGAAGTCAATGGAGAAAAAAGGTAAAACCCCTGAACGTAACATAAAAGTCGTGGCTCTGGCTGGTGATGGCGGCACCAGCGATATCGGCCTGCAGGCCCTCTCTGGAGCCCTGGAAAGAGGACACGATTTTGTTTACATCTGTCTGGATAACGAGGCATACATGAATACCGGTATTCAGAGGTCTTCTGCCACGCCCTACGGAGCTTCAACGACCACTTCCCCCGCGGGCAAAGAAAGCCTGGGACAGATAACCTGGAAGAAGAATATGCCCGCGATTGCGGTAGCTCATGACATACCGTATGTGGCCACGGCCTGCCCCAGCTACCACCGCGACCTGATGAAAAAAGTTGCCAAGGCCGTGGCCACCCCCGGTCCAGCCTATGTACATATTCTGTCTGCCTGCCCGACGGGCTGGCGGTGCCCGACTGACGATGCCATAAAAATCGGTCGGCTGGCGGTGAAGACGGGCACTTTCCCGCTGTACGAGGTTGAAAACGGGCAGTATAAGCTGAACCTGAACTTAACCAAACTGGAACCGGTGGGAAATTACCTCAAAATGCAAGGACGTTTCCGCCATCTGACGGAAGATACAATTAAAGAAATACAGGAAAGAGTAACCCAGGAATACAACAAACTGGTGGCACTGGCCAGCAAATCAGGCGAAAAAGCTTCTCCCGAATAGCCAGCTATGGTAATATCTTAAGGGCGGGGTGTGGCGCAGCCTGGTTAGCGCGCATGGTTTGGGACCATGAGGTCGGAGGTTCAAATCCTCTCACCCCGACCATTACCCGTCAAAGTTTTACCATCACTATGTCCTGACTTACAGCGCCACGTTCAGCAGGGACGGGAGCACGTAGAAGCGAGCCGGCAGCCCGCCGAGCAATTCGCCATCAGCCTGCAGAAAAACCGAATCATCCGATCTTATCTCTATATCCCTGGCCTTTTTCAGCGTTATCTTTGGGTGTGTCAGATGAGTTCCCCGGTACACCCGCGGCAGTGACCAGAGAAGGTCAGGCTTGCTCAGGTCACCAATAATGAGCACGTCAAGGAGACCGTCGGATAAGTCGGCATCGGGTGCGGCAAACATGCCACCGCCTCCATATTTACCATTGTTCAACAGGACAGTGCACACTTTTTCTTCGATTTTTTCGCCATCGATTTGGAGAGTTACTGCCTTGTTTTTATAAAACAGAAGAGCCGAGAATAACCCGGCAAGATAAGAAGCAGTGGCATTCAGTGTCTTGTATTTCAACGTCGTCGTTCTCACTATTTCAGCGTCAAAGCCCATACCGGCAAAATTGACAAACAGTCGTCTGACCGTCT
>SOKS01000105.1 GCA_004375725.1 Dehalococcoidia bacterium
GAGATTTCCGGTATGGAGACGCCCAAAGTCCTGGCAGCAACATGCGATGAAGCTAAAAAGCAGGGAGTTCCCTTTCACCGCTCGATTTCCGTGGTACGGGGGGCGTCCATGCTTACCCGCGAACAGCTGAAGGAATTTGCCCAAATCGCCTATGATAACCAGGTGGAGGTTATCATGACGCCGGGACCGAGGCCTACCTGGTACACCGGCCGGCAGGTTGCCACGCCGGAAGGCGCCCTTTCCGGTCTGAGGATGAGGGGGATGGATTCCGTCCGGCACTATTTAATGGACATCGAAAGATGCATCGAGATTGGTTTCCGGGGCTTTCTGGTCTGGGACGAGGGCGTCCTCTCTTTGCTCAACACCATGAAGCAGAATGGCGACCTTCCCGAGGACATCGTTTTCAAGGTCTCCATATTCGCCGGACACGCCAATGCCACTGGCGTGAAGCTGGTGGAGTCCCTCGGGGCAGACAGCTGCAATCCGGTGGCTGACCTGACGCTGCCCGAACTGGCCTCTATCAGGAGCGTGGTGAGCATTCCGCTTGACATTCACATTCAGCTCTGGAGCTCAATGGGCGGCTTCAACCGCATCTTTGAGACGCCGGAAATCGCCCGGGTGGCTTCCCCCTGCTACTTCAAGATGGAGCCCGGGCCGGGACTGGGGATGTACATGCCCTGGGGCATGTCCGAGGATACGCTGGCGGAGCTGGGGCGGGAAAAAATCCGCTCCATCAAGAACATCATCGAACTGGTAGAACAGGTTCATCCCGAACTGAAAATATCAAAGCCGGGGCCAAAAGACCTGCGAGTGCCCGTGCCAAAGTAATAAAAGGAGGACTAGAAGTAAATGCCAAAGAAATCCGTTCTCGATTTCGCGGAGATGAAAAAGAAAGGTGAGAAAATAACCTACCTCACCGCCTATGACTTCCCCATGGCCAGTTTTTGTGAAAAATCAGGCATCGACATGATCCTGGTTGGTGACAGCGCCGGTATGGTCGTCCACGGTTTGTCCGGAACAGTGCCGATGACCATGGACCAGATGATAATGCACTCCCAGATAGTGAGGCGGGGCGCGCCCAACACCTTCATCATCGGCGACATGCCTTTCCTCTCCTACCAGGTTTCAAGGGAAGGCGCCATTGAAAACGCCGGCCGGTTCTTCAAGGAGGCAGAAGTCGACGCCATCAAGCTGGAAGGTGGCCGCAGAGTCATCAAGCAGATTGAGGGCATCATTGAGGGTGGCATGTCCGTGATGGGCCATATCGGCCTGACGCCGCAGAGCTCCGGGCAGCTGGGCGGCTTCAAGGCTCAGGGACGCACCGCCGATACCGCCATGGAGGTGATTAAAGATGCCCTGGCCATAGAAAAAGCGGGCGCCTTTGCCCTCCTGGTCGAAGCCATACCCCCGGAAGTAGGGAAAGTCATTACCGACATGCTCAAGATCCCGGTGCTGGGCATCGGCGCCGGTATGTACACCGACGGCCAGGTATTGATTATCGGCGACATGCTGGGCTACTTTGAGGCGTTCACGCCCAAGTTCGTCAAGAAATACGCCAATCTCGCCGAGGTTATTGACAAAGCGTTCCGCGAGTATATCGACGATGTCAGAACCGGCAAGTTCCCCGAGGAGAAGCACTGCTACCGGATGATTGAGGGTGAAAGCGATAAGCTGGAAGGCCTGCTCAAGAACCTGCCGCCGCAGTAAAAAGCGTATCGGCGGAACGTAAAACGAAAAACGCTAGGGGCGGCGTGGTGCCATGCCACGCCGCTGCTTAATTGCCGAATGACAGGCTACGGAGAAAGGTTTCCTCGAAGTCCGGCCTTCCCGATAGCTCGATATGCTGTACACTGGAAGCAATCTCCTCTGCCTGGCGCCTTTCTTCCCGATTAAGCAGGGCTCGCAATGCCCCGTCCATGGCCCCGTTGCCGATGAAATGAATTTTCTCGAGGGGGAAAGGTGGAATCAACCCCAGAGTGACCGCCTTTTCACGGTTGATATAGTTGCCAAACACGCCGGCGAGGAGAACCTCCTGAACATCGTCGGCACCGATGTCGGCCTCTTTCATGAGCAGCTCAACACCGGCGCGGATGGCCCCCTTGGCCAGCTGCAGTTCACGGACGTCCTGCTGGGTCAGCGTGACCTCCCTGCTTTCATCTTTAAAGATAACGAATTCCCGCGCCTCCTCGCGAACTCTCACTCTCGATGCTATCTCCTCTGCCCATTTGCCACTAATTTCTTCGGGCCGGAGAATGCGGCCTTTGCGGTCGAGAACCCCTGTCCGGTAAAGCTCCGCCACCAGGTCAATCAGGCCGGAGCCGCAAATACCTCTGGGCGCGACGCCACCGATGACCGAGTAGTTCACTGCCGGAGTCGCCTGAAAAGAGCTGATGGCCCCCTTCACGGCGCGCATGCCATACTTTATCCGACCGCCTTCAAAGGCAGGCCCGGCCGCAGTGGAGGCGGTCAGGACCCCTTTTTCGGTGGCCAGCATCACCTCACCGTTGGTGCCGATGTCAATGGCGAGCCTGGGAACACGACTCTCATGCAGCCTGGTCGCCAGAATTACGGCCACGGTATCGGCGCCGACAAAGCTGGCAATCGATGGCATGACGTGTACCTTACCCCTGGGATGAACCTGTAACCCCAGTTCGCTGGCCGTCAGGTCAACCGGCCGATTCAGCCCCCCGACATACGGTGCCAGCGCAATATGCCTGGCGTCAAGCCCAAGCAGCGTGTGGAGCATGGTGGTATTGCCCACCACCGTAGCTTCGAAAATCCTCTCCTTTTCTCGGCTGGCACTGCGGCACAGCCGGAGCAAAAGCTGGTTTAATCCCTTTACCAGTTCTTGCTGCAGCTTCCCTCGCTTTTCCGGGCCTTCCTGCGCATACATGATGCGGGAAATAACATCGGCACCGAAGGTAATCTGAGGGTTGAGCTCCGCGTCCAGAGCCACTACCTTGCCGGTATGCAGGTCGACCAGCGCTGCCGCCAGCGTGGTGGTGCCAATGTCTATGGCCACGCCCAGCATATCTCTGGCTGAAGCAGGCGGGTCGAGTTCCACCACCTCATTTCCCACCACCACCGCCTCCCCATGAAAATTCCATTCTCGAAGGCGAGTAGATAGCTCACGCAGCAATGACAGTTCGGTGCATACTGGTCTATTTACAGACCGTTCCAGATACTCGGCGAGGCGATTCCAGTCCGCCCGCTGGTCCTTCAGAGAAGGCTTGCTTAATTCGAATTGAAGGCTCCGGACATTCGGCTGCAGGGAGATTTCCTCCCCGAGCAACCCAAAACTTGCCTTGGCCCTTGAAATCTCTATCTCGGGAAGGCGGACCTCGCCGGGCTCCGCCACGGTAACCTGGCAGGCAAGGTGCCAGCCGCTGTCCAGTTCCTCCCGGGACAGCTTCTCCTTCTCCGGTTCCGTGTATTTCTGGCTGATTCCAGAGAGCTGTACCTTGCACTTGAGACAGGTACCCTGTCCTCCACAGGGTGAATCGAGGGGAATCCCGGCCTCTATGAGTGCGGTGCGCAGGTTATCACCTGTC
>SOKS01000006.1 GCA_004375725.1 Dehalococcoidia bacterium
GCATACGAGTTCGCCAGTACCATGCCGATCATGTCCTGCTCCAGGGCTTTCATCGAGAAAAAAGCCGTCGCCCCAAAGTGAGTGGAGTTGCGTATGCCGACTAAAGCGACGCCACTTTCCCTGGCTTTGGCCATGACCAGTTCCATTGCTCTCACCGCCACCACCTGCCCGCTGCCGTTATCCCCGTCCAGCAGAGCCATCGCCGGTGTTTCCTGCAGTATCTCAATCTGCGGTTCGGGGTTAACCAGTTTTTTATTAAGCCTTTCGATATAGATTGCCAGCCTGGCCACGCCGTGCGAATCCACACCTCGCAGATTGGCCCGTACCAGTGACTCGGCAATCAGGTCAGCGTCTTTGGGTGGGATATTTGCCTTCTGCAATAAGTCACTGCAAAATCGCTTGAGCCCTGAGGGGTCAAAAAACTTGGTAGATTGACTGATCATTCCATTTAACTATCCCACAATTACGCTAGGCAGCCAAAGAACTAACTCCGGGAAGATAGTGATTATAGTGAGTCCAACTAGAATCAGAATAATATATGGCCAGACACCTCTGATAATGTCTTCAACCCTTATCTCCGGTGGGGCAATGCCTTTAAGATAAAAGATAGCGTGAGCGTTGGGTGGACTCAGGAAGCCGGTCTGGTAGCAGACGCAGACGGCGATGGCAAACCAGAGGGGGTCAAAGCCAAGGGCCGCGGCCACTGGTGTGAAGAGCGGGACGACAATGAATATGGAGCCAATCCATTCGATTAACATGCCCAGGATGAATACTATGAACATCATCACGGCGAAAGAAGCCCACTTGCCTCCGGGCACCGCCGCCAGAACCTGGGTGGCAAACTTGCCACCCCCCAGGTAGGTGAAGACGCTGGTAAAGATACTCGCCCCTATCACCAGCAGCATTATGAAGCCGGTTATCCTCATCGTTTCATACGTCGTGCCCTTGAGAACCGACCAGTTGAATCGGCGGTAGATAATGGCCAGCATGGTGGAGATAAAAGCACCGGCACCGGCGGCCTCGGTGGGGGTGGCTATCCCGGCGAAGATGGTGCCCAGCACTCCCAGGATGAGGAGAATCGGGGGAAACATCTGGAGTAACATCCGGGTAATTTTCTGGCTGGTGGACACGGCTCGTCGCTCTTCCACCGGCAAGGGGGGGCCATCTTGGGGCCTGAACCAGCATCTGATGGCAACATAGGACATATATAGTATCGAGAGAATAAAACCGGGGACAAAGGCCCCGGCAAATAGCTTCCCCACTGAAATCTCGGCCATTGGGCCGTAAATGACTATCATGATGCTGGGGGGTATGAGGATGCCCAGGGTGCCGCCGGCACAGACCGTGCCACAGGCCAGGGACTTGCTATAACCCCGATCCAGCATGGGGGGCAGAGCAATTATCCCCATGGTGACCACCGAGGCACCGATGATGCCGGTGCAGGCGGCAAAAATGGTGGCGACAAAGATGGTGGCTATGGCCAGACCACCCCTGAGGCCACCCATGATAAGGTGCATGGTACCGAAGAGTTTTTCGGCAACGCCGGAATGCCCCAGCATCGTGCCCATAAAGACGAACAGTGGCACCGCCACGAGAATATAATTGGTCATCGTCTTATAGGTCTGGATAATAGCCATGCCAAAAATCCGGCCTTCTCCCATGAAGAGAAGGCCGAAGACGAAGCCTACCCCGGCCAGTATAAAGGCCAGGGGAAAGCCGGAGAATATGCCTATGGCCAGTATGCCAAGCATCAGGATGGTAACCATCATCGGGCTTATCGTTATGTCTAGCATCGCTTCCCCCTGACGATAGTTCTTACGTCACGAATAAATGTGGCCACCAGCCCCAGTAACAGCAGAAAGATGGCTATCGGTGCCACGGTCTTGAAGGGATAGATAATGTTCCTCCAGGCGCTGATTGAGCTCCGCTCGTGAATTACCCACGAGTGCTGGACCCACTCAATCATTTTGGGCATGACCCAAATCCACATCGGGAAAACCAGGAGCAGGTAGAGGGTAGCGTCAAGTATAGCCTGTCCACGGGGTGACATACGCTGGTAGAGCAGGTCCACCCTGACATGGGCTTTCTGGACGAGCACCCAGGAAAATCCCAGGACAAAAAGGCTGCCGCCCAGCATCCGCTGTATCTCAAAAGACCATATCGTTGGCGCATTAAAGGCATATCTGGAGACAACTTCGTAAACGACAGCCAGCATGAGAGGTATGACAATGAAAGCGGCGAGTTTTCCCGTCCATATGCAGATAAAGTCAATACCATTTAAGATGCGTTCCACAATGGCCATAGAGCAACCATCCTATCAACACTCACCCCCACCCCAATAAATTGGTGTTTGGTGGAGGTGAGTGTCCAAGCAAAATTTAGCTAGAACTTGGGTGACTGGTACTGTTCAAAGAGCTTCCACGTTTCCAGGAAGTCCAGCTGGCTCTGGTACACCTTGGCGAAGAACGGGTCTGCGGCGCACGTCTTCTGGTAGAGGTCATCGGCTACCTCGAAAAACTGTGCTTGCAGCTTATCCGGCATAGTAACGATCTCCAGGTCCGGCATGGCCGCAAAAGCCTTGAATGCCTTGGCGTCTTCAATCACCAGGTCGGTGTATGCCAATGGGGCAATGGCGTGGTTAACGGCATCGTAGGCTACCTTGAGGTCGTCGGGTAGTTTCGCCCACGAATCGTCATTGACCGCTTCCCAGTTTACCGTGGCCGGCTGGTGTATCCCCGGAACATAGACGTACTTACAAATTTCGTAGAAACCAAGGGCGATATCGGTGGCCGCATTGGAATACTCCCAGGCGTCCAGAATGCCCTTCTCCCCGGCCGCATAAAGCTCGGCACCGGCGATGGTGGTCACCGAAGCGCCAACCCTGGGGTCAGCTAGAACATCGGCCCAGAAGCCCTTGGTGCGGAATTTCACCCCTTTCCACGCTTCCAGAGTGTCCATCCTGACATTGGACCAGCAGAGGTCTTCCGGGGTGGTGACATAGGTATAGCCGGTGTAGCCGAAGTTGAAGGGCTCAAGCACCTCATACATATAGTCCAGCCCGCCACTGTGCTCAAGCCAGGCTACCATTTGCGTGGCCGTGAATCCCAGCGGGCGGGCGGAGAACAGCGGGGATGACGGTATTTTGCCAATCCAGGTGTGCATGGTCGAGTTAAGCGCATCAATGGTGCCTTCGTTGACGGCATCAAAGGCCTCTTTGCCGTGCATAATCGCGCCAGTCGGGTGAGACTCAATGATAAAGCGACCGTTGGTGGCTGCCTCAAGCATTTCGTTGCGCTTGTACAGCCATTTCATGTTGTGCATGGGGTCGCTCCACTGGGCAACCTGCACCCATTTAACCACTTCGGCGGGTTGTGCTGGAGCCGGTGCCGGGGAAGGTGCTGGCGTGGGCGCAGGAGCTGGAGC
>SOKS01000150.1 GCA_004375725.1 Dehalococcoidia bacterium
ACCACGCGCACAAGGTTATCATGGAACCGGGTTGGCAGGATATAGCTGAGGATATCGCCCACTGGTTTGAAACGGCCTTGAACGGGAAAAATAAAGATAAACAACCGTGAGGAGAGAGCGACATGGCCCAAGGTAATAAGGAAGCAGACGCCAGTACACTAGCCGAGCAAGTTTTAAAAATGGCTGACCTCATTGAGTACCAGGAAGGCTCGGTGGTCAGCCGAACCATAATCGAACAGAAAACCGGCACGTTAACGCTGTTTGCGTTTGCCGCCGGGCAGGGACTGAGCGAGCATACCGCACCGTTTGATGCCCTCGTTCACCTCCTGGATGGTGAAGCTGAGATTACCATCGCCGGCCAGCGCTACCGGTTGCGCGAAGGGGAGATGGTTATTATGCCCGCCAACAAACCCCACGCCCTGAAAGCGATAGAGAACTTCAAGATGCTGCTGGTGATGATACGTTCCTAGCAAGGATATAATAGCTCAGAATTCAGGGCGGTCCCTCTTTCCGATTCAGGTACGAAACAAGAGAGGGCACGTCGGATAAGTAGTCTTCCAGTTTTTTCTTGCTTATTTTATTGGCCGTTATTCCCCGCAGCGAGCTGGTGAAAAAGACCTTTTTCGGCAATTTATAGTCGGCCATGCGGCTCTGGCAGAAATTCCTGATCTCCTGCTCGGTGGCATCAAACCCCTTCTTCAGCTCGACAACCGCGCCCACAATCTCACCACGTAGCCTGTCCGGGATACCGACAACGGCTACTTTAGCCACCTTGTAATAGCGGCACAGCACCTCTTCAATATCCCCGGGCCAGATATTCTGGCCCTTCAGGATAAGCATGTCCTTCTTCATGCCGGTGAGATAAAGATAGCCGTCTTCATCCATATAACCCAGATCGCCAGTCTGGAGCCAGCCGTCTTTTATCACCTCAGCGGTAGCCTGTGGATTATTATAGTATCCCGCCATGATGGGTCCCCTGACCACTATCTCACCGGTTCGATTGGGGAGTAATAACTTGCCACTATCATCGGCCACTCTTATTTCCCAGCCCGGTAAAGCCTTCCCGGTTGAGCCAATTTTTCTACGGTCGGCCGGGGGGTGATGGGTGATATGAGACACCGACTCGGTAAGTCCCCAGATATCAAGGACATCAGCGCCGTAGTGGTGCTTGAACTTCTCTATTATGTCAATGGTCAGCGTGGCACCGCCACTGCCCCACAACCGGACGGAACTGGTGTCAAATTTTATCCCTTCACGTTCGGCAACGTTGATTGCCAGCGCGTAGATATAGGGCACGCCGAGATACATGGTTCCCCTTTCACGCTCGATGGTTTCCAGAAAGCTGCTTATCGACCGGCCGGTACCAGGCACAATAATCAACGTGCTTCCTTTCCGAATGGAGCCCAGCATTACCGAAGCCATTCCGAACATATGATACATGGGCAGCGCAAACATCATCATCCTGTCTTCTTCCGTCTGCTGGAACTCATCACCGGAAACAGTCGCCTCGAAAACCAGACTGCGGTGGGTAAGCACCACCCCCCGGGGCTGGCGTGTCGGCCCGCTGGTGTAGGAAATAACGCCGATGTCATCCGGCTTTAGCTCAATATCCACTTTCGCCGCAGAGCCGTTCGCCATTATTTCCCGATAGCTGGGGAATCTTCCCCCATATCGACCGTCCAGTTCGATTACGTGCTCAATCGATTCCAGCCGGGAAAGGACCGGCACCACCGGCTCCAGCAAGTCGCTTTCCGCCACCAGCACCTTCGGCTGACAGTTACCACAAACAAGGTACAACTCATCAACCCGGTAACGGACATCCAGCGGTACGGGGATGGCGCCAGCTTTTATGGTGCCAAAGTAAATGCTGACAAATTCCAGACTGTTGGCTATCAGCATCGCAACGCGGTCGCCTTTCCTCACACCCAGATTGAGCAAGGCGTTGGCCACCCGGTTGGCGGCTTCGTCCAGCTCGGCATAGGAAACACGGCGCTCACCGCAGACAATAGCGGTCCTGTCGGCAAAAGCTTCCGCCGCCGCTTCCAGCAGCTGTTTTAAATTCGTAACCTGTTTTACCATAATGGGCCTAATGGGGAAGGGGGGACTCGAACCCCCACGTCTTGCGACACCAGATCCTAAGTCTGGCCCGTCTGCCAGTTCCGGCACTCCCCCGCATTGTGGCATGAACGCGGTGATTCTCTGGAGAAAGGATAACTTTTACGTAATACTATAGCATTTTGAACCTGCCTGCTCAAGAAAACCGGCGAGTTATTTTTTACACGTTTTTCCACTGTTTTCAAAGTTGTATCATATCCGGGTGAAATTTTGATTGAGGCCACTGACCCTGTGATGTAAAATAACCTATAATATAGGTGAGGAGAAATTAAAAGGAGAGAGAAATGAAACTGTGGCAGGGGATCATATTAACCGTGGTACTTCTGGCGATTACGCCTCTTTCCGCCTGCGAGTATCTGGGCTGGGGAAGCCAGCAGCAGGTCACTGAAGAGCAGATAAAGGCCTACCAGGAATACAACCAGAAATTAAGAGAATACCAGGAACAGCAGCAGGAATACCAGCGACAGGTTATTGAAGCCTATAACAAACAGATGACTGAAGCCTACCAGGAATACAGTGACGGGATAAACCAATACTACGAAGACCGCCAGAAGGTCATAGAAGAAGCCATTACCGAAGGCGAAAAGTAAATCGGACAGTGGTATCGAGAGAGCATTACTGGACATTTTGGAAAGTACCGTTATGTCAACTAAACAGAACGTACAGCAGATATTAAATGAGTTGCCGGAGGGTGTGCAACTGATGGCCGCGGCCAAAACCAGAACCCCGGCCGAAATCCTGGAGGCAGTCGATGCCGGCGTGCAGATCATTGGCGAGAACTACGTCCAGGAAGCAGAAAGGGCTTATGCCATCATCGGAAACCGGGCGAAATGGCACTTCATCGGCCACCTTCAGCGAAACAAGGTGAAAAAAGCGGTCAGACTCTTTGACATGATTGAAACCGTGGACTCCTATGAAATCGCCAGGGAGATTGACAAACGCTGTGCTGAAATCGGCAAGGTTATGCCCGTACTGATGGAGGTGAATATAGGCAAGGAGCCGCAGAAATCAGGCGTGCTGCCGGAAAACACCGCACAGCTGGTAAAGGATATCTCAACTCTGTCCAACATCAAGGTAATGGGGCTGATGACCATGGGACCGCTCTCGGAAAACCCGGAAGACTCCCGTCCCTATTTCGTGGCCATGAAAAAACTGTTTGCTAAAATGAAAGAACTTAACCTGCCCAACGTTGAGATGAAATACCTTTCCATGGGCATGACCAGCTCCTACCAGATTGCCCCCGAGGAAGGCGCCAATATCGTCAGGATAGGCACCAGGATTTTCGGCGAAAGGAAGTACCCGTGAAATAATTAAACGCCTTGTATTTTACCAGAAACAGTGCTATACTCTATTGAAACAACTAGTTTGGACTTTATCAAGTGGGTTTCATCCCCACTTTTTTAATTATTGGAATAGTGGAGAGTTAAGTCAGAGATGAAAAGTGATTTCGTACTGGCAATAACTCAGCTTGCGGCAGAAAAAAATCTGCCCAGAGAGACAATCCTGTCTGCGGTGGAGGCAGCACTGGTCTCCGCCTACCGGAGAGATAGTTTTGCTCCAAACCAGAACATCTCGGTGAAAATAAACCCCAACACCGGCCGAGTTGAAGTGTGGGTGGAGAAAACGGTGGTGAAAAAGCCGGCCGATACGCGGCTGGAAGTATCGGTGGAAGAGGCACGCCGGTTCAACTCGGATGCCGAGTTGGACGATATTCTCATGGTAGAGTCCACGCCGTACAATGCGGGGCGCATAGCTGCCCAGACAGCAAAGCAGGTCATCCTTCAGCGTCTCCACGAGGCCGAGCACAGCGCTATCCTGGAGGAGTACGCCGAAAAAGAGGATGAGGTCGTCACCGGACTGATACAGCGCATTGAGCCTGGGCAGATTAACGTTGACCTGGGTAGAACCGAGGCAATACTGCCCGCCTCAGAACAGGTGCGCACGGAAAGGTATCGAGTTGGCCAGCGCCTGAAAGTCTGCATCCTTCAGGTCCTGAAGACAACCAGAGGACCACGGGTGGTGGTATCACGTGCCCACCCTGATCTGCTCCGCCGCCTCCTGGAGCTGGAAGTGCCCGAAGTCTATAACGGTTCTGTGGAGATAAAATCCATCGCCCGTGAAGCCGGATACCGTAGCAAGGTAGCCGTGGCGGCGCGCCAGAAAGGAATTGACCCGGTGGGCTGCTGCGTTGGCTTGCGTGGCATCAGAATACAGAACATCGTCAATGAACTGAACGGCGAGAAGATAGACGTTATTCAGTGGAGCCCCGATGTAGCTGCATTTGTCACCAACGCACTGAGTCCAGCCCAGATTGTCGGTGTTAACCTGAATGAAGAGGAAAATATCGCCACGGTAGTAGTACCAGATAGGCAGCTCTCCCTTGCTATCGGTAAGGAAGGTCAGAATGCCAGGCTGGCAGCCAAGCTGACCGGATGGCGAATTGACATCAAGAGTGCCTCCATTGTTGAGGCAGAAAAAGCGGCCGCCAAGCCGGCACCAGAAGCGGAAGAAGAGGTTGTAACCGTAGAAGAACCGGCAGCGGAAATGCCGGAAATCCTTGAACCGACTCCAGCCTCTGCGGAACCAGTCGAGGGGGTAGCCACAGAACAGGCTGAACCACTGCCACTGGCGGCAGAGGTACCTGCCGAGCCACTGGTCTTCTCTGAACCCAAAGTAACCGAGGAGAAAGCAGAGCTCAGATTCGCCGAGGATATCCTAGGGCCAAAGCCAGACAAACCAGAAGATAAAGCCAAAAAGAAGAAAAAGAAGGGGGCCGCCAAAGAAGGTGCCGAGGACGGCATCAGGATAAAGAAACGACGTCGAGATACTGATTTACTGGATGAAGATGAAGAGTTATAGCTCCCCTTCCATACGCACCAGACATATACCACAGCGGACATGCCTTGGCTGTCGGCAGGTAAAGGCAAAACGCGAACTGATTCGAATCGTGAATACGCCGGAGGGCAATATTGAAGTTGATATTACCGGTAGAAAATCCGGACGCGGCACCTACCTCTGCCCGACTTTGGAATGCTGGGAGGTGGGACTGAAAAGCAACCGACTGGACCACGCGCTGCGCACCAGCCCCAGTAAGGACAACCGGCAGCAGTTGATGAAATACGCTGAAGAATACCTGAAAGGAGAAACCAGTGCCCCGGGCGAAAAAACCGGATAATACGGTCGAGGCTGAAGTCGAAGAGGCCTCCCAACCGCCAGAGACCCCCAAAAGTCAGATAGAGCTGCCTCATTCGCTGAGCGTGCGCCAACTGGCTGACCTCCTGCAGGTCAGCGCTGTTGACATCATCAAACAGCTCATGCGAAAGGACATCATGGCCAATATCAACCAGGCCATTGACTATGATATTGCGTCAGAGGTAGCCACCAGCCTGAACTTTGAAACACGCCTGAGGCCACGGACTGCAAAAGGTGCCGCCAGCGCCATCAGCGAGATAAGGAAGCGCCGCAAGCTACAGGTTGAAGAGGCAGGAAACCTGCAACCGCGTCCCCCGGTGGTGACGGTTATGGGCCATGTTGACCACGGAAAGACACGGCTGCTTGATGCCATCCGCCAGACCGATGTCATGGCTACTGAAGCTGGCGCCATCACTCAGCATATTGGCGCCTATCAGGTGAAGGTGGACGAGCAGAAAATCACCTTCTTGGACACCCCGGGACATGAAGCGTTCACCGCCATGCGAGCCCACGGTGCCCAGATAACCGATATTATCATCCTGGTGGTGGCAGCAGATGACGGCATAATGCCACAAACGGTGGAAGCGATCAACCACGCCCGTGCCGCGGAGGTACCAATTATCGTCGCCCTCAATAAAATTGACAAACCGGAAGCAGATCAGGATCGGGTAAAGCAGCAACTGGCGGAAGCAGGGCTGGTGATTGAGGAATGGGGAGGAGATATTGTCTGCGTGCCCATTTCTGCGAAAGAGAAAATCGGTATTCAGGAACTTCTGGAAAACCTTCTAGTTGTAGCCGAGGTGGAAGAACTTAAAGCCAATCCAGCGGGTCCAGCCTCCGGAGTGGTCGTTGAGGCTGAGATGGACAGAAACCGCGGCCCGCTGGCCACCATACTGGTGAACAGTGGCACTCTGAAGCCGGCCGATACCGTTGTCGTTGGTGGCACGTGGGGCAGGGTCAGGGCTATGTTTAACGACCTGGGCAAACAGGTAAAGAAAGCCGGGCCGGCCACGCCAGTAGAAATCATGGGCCTGGACAGCGTGCCGCAGGCTGGAGATATTCTGACCGCAGTAGCCAGCGAACAGCAGGCGCAGTCAATGCTGGAAAAGCACCGGAGGGGGGAAGAAGAAGGGACTTCAGTTTCTTCAAGAGTGGTAAGTCTACACGATCTCTACGATAAAATCAGCAGTGGCCAGGTCAAAGGGCTCAATGTCATCCTGAAGGCGGATGTCCAGGGCAGTATCGAACCAATCAGAAGCTCTCTGGAGCTTCTGAGCACCAATGAAGTCCAGGTAAGAATCATCCACAGCGGCACTGGAAACGTGTCCGAAAGTGACGTAATGCTGGCCACCGCCTCCCACGGACTCATCATTGGCTTCGGTGTCGGCACTGATGAAGGCGCCCGCCGGCAGGCAAGTACGGAAGGTATTGATATCCGCCACTACGACGTGATATACAACGTGGTTGACGACGTGGAAAAGGCACTCAAAGGCCTGCTGGAGCCCGAACTTGTTGAGGTCATTGAAGGACACGCCGAAGTCCGAGCCATCTTCTCAGCGATAAAGGGGGTACAGGTGGCCGGTATCTATGTTTTAGACGGCAAGGTCAGCCGCAATTCTTCAGTGAGGGTGCGCCGCGGTGAGGAGGTTATCAGTGACACCACCGTCAGCAGCCTGCGGCGGTTCAAAGACGATGTCCGCGAAGTGGCCACCGGCTATGAATGCGGTATCAGCGTTAAAGACTTCGATAATTTTCAGGTTGGTGACCTGCTTGAATTCTACCGCATAGATAAAGCCGCCTAGCCCGGCAAATATAAACTCCAGGAGCCCATATTGTGTCTCATCGGATTGAACGTATAAACCAGCTCATCCGTCAGGAAATCAGCGACCTCCTACAGCATGAAATCAAAGACCCGAGACTCAGTAAGTTCATTGCCGTTACCGAGGTTGCTACCTCCCCGGACCTCAGACGCGCCAGGGTCTATATCAGCTTCATCAGCAGTCAGCAGGAAAAGCAGGCGGCGCTTGACGCCCTTGCCAGCGCTTCAAATTTCCTCCGCAAGGAAATGGCCCGAAAACTAAGGTTACGGCACATCCCAGAACTCAGCTTCCACTGGGATGATTCCATCGAGCGCGGCACACATATCATGGACCTCATCGACCAGGTGAGTCCCTCAGACCACTGATAACTTTGATTCTCTCGATACATCTATAACCGTGCAAGTGTAACTCAAGGGGGCAACACCATGAAAAGATGGATAATTATTGTCATTCTGGCTGGTGCATCTCTTTTCTTTTACCTGAACTTCTTTAATACCAACGCCCAGCTATATACGGTCGAAGCAGCGTTAAATTCCACACATACCCAGCTTGAATCGACCAAAACAGAGCTGAAAGCAACGAAAGGGGAGGTGGCTGCCACCAAAACAGAGCTGGAAGCCGTTATGGTCAAGATAGCCAGCACTGAGACAGAACTGCAATCAATAAAAGACCGGTTACAGTCAGCAGAAACCGAGCTAGCCTCCACATCAGCCAGCCTCAGCACAATACAGGCTGAAATGGATGAGAAAGAAACCGAGCTTGTTGAGTTGCAGATTAGCCATGAAGGACTGATGACCGGGCATGGTTATACCCTTACAGACCCTACTTATAGCGCTTTGATGCGTTTTCTGGAGAATGATGATACGGACAAAGCAGAATACATAAAGGGTGAATATGAATGCGCCGAGTTTGCTACGAATTTGTGCAATCGTGCCGAGGATAAAGATATTCGATGCGCTTATGTTTCCCTCCGGTTTCCAGACGGGAGGGGACACGCGATTGTCGCTTTCGACACCATAGATAAAGGCCTGACTTATATTGAACCGCAATATGATGACCTGGTTGAAATCGAAATAGGCAAACCTTTCTACCAATGTATTGTACCCTCAGGTGACTACACCTATGAAAAATCGGACCAGGATGACACCATTGAAAAAGTGCTTGTTGCCTGGTAGAAAGAGGCGATTTCATGGTGAGGGCTAACGATGGACGGCATATTAAATATTGATAAGCCCTCGGGCAAGACCTCATACCGCGTGGTAGCGCTGGTGAAACAGCTCAGCGGCGAGCGCCGCGTTGGGCATGCCGGAACCCTCGACCCGCTGGCGACCGGTGTGCTGCCGGTTTGCCTCGGGCAGGCGACACGCATCGTCGAATTCCTTGCCGATGCCACCAAGACGTACCGGGCCGGGATTGAACTGGGAATAGCCACGGATACCTATGATGCCAGCGGCAGGATTACCCAGCAAGAAGACCCGTCCGGCATCCTTCGGGAGCAGGTTGAAAGAGCACTGGCTTCCTTCCGCGGCGTTATCCTACAGACACCGCCAATGTACAGCGCCATCAAGCACCAGGGGAAGAAACTGTACGAACTGGCCCGTGCCGGCATAACCGTCGAGCGAAAAAGCCGGCCGGTGACCATACACAATCTGGATATCGTTGGTTTCCAGTCGCCGCTCGTTACCATCGAAGTGGAATGCGGGAAGGGCACTTATATACGCTCACTGGCTCATGACCTGGGGCAGATTCTGGGCTGTGGTGCCAATCTCAAAAGCCTTGTCCGCCTGCGCTACGGCCCGTTTGATATCGAGAATGCAGTGAGCGTACCCCGACTTGAAGATGCCTTCCGCAGGGGCCATTGGGAGCATTTCGTTCACCCTATGGACTTCGTGCTCTCGGCATGGCCGGCGGTGGTGGTCGATGAGGCCACGGAAGAGGTAATCAGAAACGGGGCACCAGTTGCTTTACCCATGGAACCATCAAGCGCAAGCGGAAGCTACTGTCGGTCTTACACTGCTGACGGCCATTTCCTGGGCGTGCTGCGCTTTGAGACGGAGAAAGGGCAGTGGCACCCGGAGAAGGTCTTTCAAGACAGCCATCAGTAACCGCCAGGCCTGCGTCGTGATACGCATCACCAACTGGAATCACTTGACAGCGCACGCCCGATAAAGGTATAGTGCAGCGGATGCTATGAAGGGGGACAAACCAAGCATGGGAAAAATAAACGTGGCCATCATCGGCGTGGGTAATTGCTCTTCGTCTCTGGTCCAGGGTGTTCATTACTACAAAGACGCAAAAGCAACCGAGTTTGTGCCGGGGCTAATGCACGTGAACCTTGGCGGGTACCATATCAGCGATATCAACTTTGTGGCCGCCATTGATATTGATAAAAACAAGGTGGGCAAAGACCTGGCCGAAGCCATTTATACGAAGCCAAATAACACCTTTAAATTCTGCGAGGTACCACCCACGGGGGTTATTGTGCAGCGCGGTATGACCCATGACGGTCTGGGTAAATATCTGTCACAGATGATACAGAAAGCGCCCGGTCCGACCGCCGATATTGTCAGTATTCTCAAGGAAACCAAGACCGATGTCGTCATCAACTACCTGCCGGTCGGCAGTGAAGAGGCGACCAAGTGGTATATCGAGCAGATACTGACCGCGGGCTGCGGCTTAATCAACTGCATTCCGGTGTTTATCGCCCGCGAGAAGTACTGGCAGAAGCGCTTCACCGAAAAAGGGCTCACCGTTATTGGCGATGATATCAAGTCGCAGGTCGGCGCCACCATTACCCATCGCGTGCTGACACGCCTGTTCCGTGACCGCGGCGTCAAGCTGGAGCGCACCTACCAGATGAACTTCGGCGGCAATACCGACTTCTATAACATGCTGGAGCGGGAAAGACTCGAGTCCAAGAAGATCTCCAAGACTAACTCGGTTACCTCACAGCTTGATTACAAGATGAATCCCGACGATATATACGTTGGCCCCAGCGACTACGTTCCCTGGCTGCACGACCGCAAGTTCTGCTACATCAAAATGGAAGGCCGTACTTTTGGCGATGTACCGCTGAACCTGGAACTGAAACTGGAGGTCTGGGACAGCCCCAACTCCGCCGGCGTTGTCATTGACGCTATCAGGTGCAGCAAGCTGGCCATAGACCGCGGACTTGTCGGAGAATTGGTGGCACCGTCCGCTTACTTCATGAAGTCACCCCCAATCCAGTACTCTGATTCAGAAGCACACCAGATGGTGGAAGAGTTCATCGCCAACATGGCTCAGGTCAAGGCAAAGAAACCAGCCAAGTAACACTTCGCGAGGTTTTCGGACAGTAACTGGCAAAGCAAGGGTATTATCTGGGTCTGAAGAATGGAAGGGAACTCAGTTAGCATCACCTCAAGAAAACAGCCGTTCAAGTCCCGGTTAGCCGAAGCCCGTAAAGTCGCTGCCCACCGTCTTTCTCAGCCGTTAGTACAGCTTCTGGCCAGGACAGGAGTAACCCCCAATGCTCTGACCTGGTTCAGCCTCTTGCTTGCCTTCGGGGCGGCCACGCTGATTGCCCTCGGACAGCCTTTCGCTGCCGGCTTTGTTGTCCTTATCTCTGGACTGTTTGACATGCTGGACGGGGCGCTGGCCCGCCTTACCGGCAAGAGCACGCGTTTTGGCGCCATACTCGACTCAACACTGGACCGACTGGGCGAGGTGGCCATCTTTCTGGGCCTCTTAATACTCTTTGTCAGGGATTTCTCCACGCCCGGTATACTTATCGTCGGTTTCGCATTGTCCGGTGCGCTGCTGGTCAGCTACCTTCGAGCTCGGGCGGAAGCAGCTGGCCTGATTGGTGAGGTAGGCCTTTTCACCCGTACAGAAAGAGTAATCATCTTATCACTTGGGCTCCTGCTAAGTAGCATCGACTATGCCTTGATTACGTCGCTGGGTATCATCGCCTTTCTCAGCTATCTGACTGTCATCCAGAGGCTGCTTCACGCCTGGCGCCAGACAAAGGAAGATTAGTTTTCACATCACTTTCGGGGAGGCTTTAATGTCAGTAATTGCGATTATCGGAGCTCAGTGGGGAGACGAAGGAAAAGGCAAGATAGTTGACCTGCTTGCCGAGCAGGCAGATATGGTGGTGCGTTTTTCCGGCGGGGATAATGCCGGGCACACTGTGGTCAATCAGCTCGGTGAGTTTAAATTGCATCTGATCCCCTCGGGCATTTTCTCCACCAAAGCTACCTCCGTTATTGGAAACGGTGTGGTGGTCAACCCACGTGGTTTGCTCGACGAGCTGAATGTGCTCAAGCAGCGCGGCGTGGACACCTCACGTTTGTTCATCAGCGACCGGGCCCATCTGGTAATGCCCTACCACATTCTTCTTGATGGGCTGGAGGAAGAAGCACGGGGAGGTAAAGCCATTGGCACTACACGCAAAGGCATCGGTCCCGCCTTTGCCGATAAGGTTGCCAGGCTGGGCATCAGGACCAGCGACCTGTTGGACAGAGAAATCTTCCGCGAGCGACTTCACACCGTACTCGCCCACAAGAACACCATACTGACCAAGGTATTTAATGCTGACCCGCTGTCAGAAGAAGAGGTCTATAGCGAATATTGCCGGTACGGTGAGATACTGGCTCCCCATATCTGCGATACCACTGCCCTGCTGGAAAAAGCACTAAATGACGGGAAACAGATAATGCTGGAAGGGGCCCAGGGGACTTTGCTTGACCCCGATTTTGGCACCTATCCCTATGCCACGTCCTCTTCACCGCTGGCCGGGGGAGGTTGCCTGGGTGCCGGCCTTGGGCCGACCAAGATAGACCAGGTTCTGGGCATTTTCAAGGCGTACTGTACCCGTGTTGGCGGCGGCCCCATGCCCACCGAGCTGGAAGATGAAATCGGCGCCTCAATTCGGGAATGTGGCCACGAATACGGCACCACCACCGGTCGACCGCGGCGCTGTGGCTGGTTTGATGCCGTTGCCTCCAGATTCAGCACCCGCGTGAATGGCTATACCCAGGCGATTATCACCCGCCTCGACGTGCTGGATACACAGCCCGCGCTAAAAATATGCACCGGTTACGAGGTCGACGGTAAAAAAATCGATTCCTTCCCGGCAAGTGCGGCCATGCTGGAAAAGTGCCGGCCAGTCTATGAAGAA
>SOKS01000170.1 GCA_004375725.1 Dehalococcoidia bacterium
AAAATCGCCGTCTCCGGGCCAGCGATGGAATACGTGAACAAATACTTCCCCGATGAATACCACATCGTACCCAATGGAGTTGATACGGAACATTTCCGGCCCGATATCGAGCCTCTTGAGGAATATCTTGACGGAAAGCTGAACATCATGTTCATCGGGCGCCTGGAGAAACGCAAGGGCCTCGATTACCTGCTCGAAGCTTACCAGCAGGTCAGGCGCGTTATCCCTGACTCGCGCCTCATTGTCGTCGGACCGGGTATAAGGCTCAGGAAAAAGTACGAAAAAAAGGTGGCACGGAATGGCATAGAGGACGTCACTTTTATTGGCTATGCTACCTATAGTGACCTGCCCAGATATTACAAGACGGCAGATATCGTCTGTTGCCCGGCCACCGGCTGGGAAAGCTTTGGCATCGTCTTGATTGAAGCGATGGCCGTGGGAACGCCAGTGGTTGCCTCGGATATACCCGGGTATGCCAGCGTGCTTACCCATGATGCTGAAGGATTATTGGTGCCGCCGAAAAACCCCCCAAAACTGGCTGAGGCGCTGCTATCCCTGGCTGATGATAAAGCCTGGCGGCAGCAAATGGGCCAAAAGGGAATTGTTACCGCCCGGGAATACAGCTGGGAGAACGTAGCCAAGCGAGTTCTGACCTGCTACCACAAAATACTTGGCTAGCTAATCAAATCGCAATTCAAGCCGCCGACCGTCATTCCTGATAAAGCGGATGGCGAGTATCTCAGTCTATTTTATCGAACTGGTCTTTACTGGCACCACAGACGGGGCAAACCCAATCATCCGCCAGTTTTTCAAACGGTGTTCCTGGCGGGACGTTATTTTCCGGGTCACCCTGTGCCGGGTCATAGATATAACCGCAAACCGAACACTCGTATCGTGCCATTTGTGATTTTCCTCCTGTTATGAATTATATATTATTGAGGTCGCCCTATGCAGTATTACCTCCACCCCACCGATAAGAAATAAAGAAAGCGGACTTCGCTCAACGCAAAACCCGCTTCTCTGCAAACGCATTCTAGCTGAGGATTTTCATCGCCTCTTCTCGGTAAGCCTCCATCAGGTATGGAATTTTGGTTACCCTGGCACATTCCTCGGTAAGAGACATGATCTCACGGCGGGTGATTGCCGGCAGGTTGAAACACCTTGCCCCGGCCATCAACTGCTGCAGACCGACTCTCAGTTTTTCGCAGTAGCTGTACATACCCACCGCACCCAGCGGCATGTTCTTCATTTCGTCGGCGCCAACGATGCTCATTACATCTTCGTAATTGACGAAGATTTCTTCCGGCGTGGTGCCAAACTGGCTCACGGTGTTGGGTAGCTTGCCTTCTTTCATCCAGTTGGCGATATTTTTACCGACCATGCCCGGGATCATCATTGCCCGCCCTATGCATATTGCCTTCACATATGGTGAGCCCAGGGCAAGCGCCTTGAATATGCCATCTTCGCTACTGAAGCCGCCGGCGAAAGCAATGTCGGGCACGCGCTGTCCTTTGTCCGTCAGTTTTTGGCAGAACTCATACGCGGCAGCATGCAGGTACAGGCTCGGTATGCCCCACTCCTCCATCATACGCCAGGGGCTCATGCCAGTACCACCGGATGAGCCGTCAATGGTAAGCAGGTCGATCTTCGCGTTAGCACCCCACTTTATCGCCATGGCCAGTTCGCGCAGGCTGTAGGCTCCAGTCTTGAGCGTGATGCGCTTGAAACCCAATTTCCTCAGCCGCTCCACCTCTGCGTAGAAGCCTTCCTCATCAACAAAACCGAGTCGACTGTGGCGTTCGAATTCTCTGAGTGCACCGTCCTTGTAAGCTGCCTGCGTAATCGGGCTTGCGGGGTCAGGGGTTACTATATAGCCGCGATTCTGCAGCTCCATTGCCCGCTCCAGGCTGTCGATTTTAATTTCACCACCAATGCACTTCGCACCCTGCCCCCACTTCAACTCGATGGTCTCCAGGCCGTGCTTCTTATTGACGTATTCGGCAACTCCGAGCCTGGTATCTTCCACGTTCATCTGGACCAGTATTTCACCATATCCCTGATGGTAGCGGCGGTAGATTTCAATGCGGCGGTCCATATCCGGCGCCGAAACCACTTTGCCTTTTGCGTCTAGCTCAAGCTCAGGGTCGATACCGCACACGTTTTCGCCGCAGACCAGCGTAACGCCGCTGATGGCGGCACCGATGGCAAAATGTTCCCAGTTCTTGCGTGCAATCTCGGTGGAGCCAAGCGCGCCGGTAAAGGCGGGTAGTTTCATTTTGACTTTGATATCCCAGCCGTATTCCGTCTCCGTGTTTACCGCCGGAAAGATGGCCGTATCCGGATTACCTTCAACACCGGGGGGCAAACCTCTTGCACCCAGTGCATATCCCTGAATATTGAGATGGGAATAATCAATTGGATACTCCTTATCGCTGCCGGCAGTAATGTCACCGAAAGGTCCGGGATAGATCAGTTCCCGGCCCCGGAAGGTTGCCCGGAACACCTCACAGTTTCCGGTGCAGCCGTCAAGACATCGGCTACAGATGCCGCTCGCTGGAGCCACGTTTCGAGAGCGGTTCGCCGACCTGGTAGCGTCGTTTGCATTTGGTCTTTGCAGGTTCATCTTTGGGACTCCTTCTTGAATTTTTATAGCTTAACCGGTATTCCTTTATCGCGGAGATACTTTTTTGCTTCCGGTATGGTTATCTCGCCGAAGTGAAAGATGGAAGCTGCCAGAACGGCCGCAGCTTTGCCGATGGTTACCGCTTCATACAGGTGCTCCAGTTTTCCCGCACCTCCCGACGCAATAACCGGTATGGCAACGGCTTCGGCCACTGCCTTGGTCATCTCCAGGTCGTAACCCTCTTTGGTGCCGTCAGCATCTTTGCTGGTGAGGAGGATTTCCCCGGCACCCAGCTCTTCCACCCTCTTTGCCCAGGTTACGATGTCGATTCCCGTGGCCTCGCCGCCACTTTTAACAACGACCTCCAGTCGGGGCAGGTTGCTGTCGGTGGGATTTTTACGCCCATCAATCGCTACCACCAGCTTATCTTTACCAAATTCGGCAGCCGCCTGTTTGATAAGTTCCGGGTGTTTTACCGCCGCCGTGTTGATGGAGACCTTGACAACCCCGAGCTCAAATAATTCTTTCATATCCTGGGTATTCCTGATGCCGCCGCCAACCGCAAAGGGTATGGTCACTCTTTCAGCTACTTTCTGCACCCATTCACGCATGGTACCACGGTTCTCAACCGTAGCCATGATGTCCAGAAATACCAGTTCATCAGCACCTGAAAGACAGTAGGCTTCGGCGGCTTCTACCGGGTCACGGGCATCTCGCAGGTTGACGAAGTTTACCCC
>SOKS01000011.1 GCA_004375725.1 Dehalococcoidia bacterium
CATCTATCACCTCTTGCGGCATCGTTATCGGATAATCAGAGCCTAAAAGCAGCTTATCCATCACCGCCCATTCGTAAGCCATGCGCAGGCCGTTGTAGAATAACAAGGGTCGATAAAACCGACCTGAGATATCAGCGTAGACATGCGGATGTTTCCTTATCACCACGAGGCAGTCATCCTGCCAGGGATGTCCGAGATGAGCCATAACGATGCGTAGTTCGGGAAAGCGAATCGCAATCTCGTCCATCACCAGCGGGTGGGCATAGCGCAGGGGTGCATCGCGTATCGGCGAGGTACCCTGGTGGAACAGGACGGGCAATTTTAACTCCTGGGCTTTGGCATAGACGCGAAGCGCGTTTTCCCCCAGAGGCTCAAAGTTCTGGTAGTTCGGCCCCAGCTTGAGTCCGCGCAGCCCGAGTTCGTTATAGGCTCTCTCCATTTCATCAATCGCGTCCGGTGCTTCCGGCCAGACAGACATGAAGCCAATGATTTTCTCCGGCGCCTGCGCCATCAGCGTGGCGGTGGCATCATTGACCTTCTTCGCGTCTTTCTCTCCGATGACGGCGGGACGGTCCGGGGGCATGGCAATGCCGAAGGAGATAACCCTGTCTACTGGCTCCATTGCCTTGAAGAAATCACGGTGGGTGGTGGTGATTCTGACCGTTTTATCCGGCCTCATCTGTGGGTTCACGATCTCCTCTCCCGACGGCACCTCTGACACATGAGTTGGCACGTGGGTGTGTACATCAACTATCATTGCGGTCACTCCTCTGAATGTAATCCAGGCGCTGTTGGCCTGGTGATATATTTTATCATTGAGCGGAATTCTGTGCACCATTTCAGGGCTGTTTCTTCATAGCGAAACTGGTGTCGTCATTGCAAATATCATTTTGCCGCGTTATTATTAGTTGCGGAAAACTCTGGCGGGAAGGAGGTGCTAAACGTCGTGGCAGAAATGAAGGAAAGAAAAAAAGAGTTTAAGACAGCCGTTGACGGAATCGTGGTTGACAGAGTATATACTCCCGATGATATATCGGGAAATGAAAAAGATATCAGTCCGCCAGGAGAATATCCCTTTACCCGGAACATAATGCCGGCCGGTTATCGCACCAGATTATGGACGATGCGCCAGTATGCCGGCTTTGCCACCGCAGAGGAAACAAACGAACGTTACAAATATCTTTATGAGCAGGGGCAGACCGGTTTCAGCGTCGCTTTTCACCTGCCCACCCAGATGGGCTATGATTCGGACCATCCTCTGGCGCTTCCCGAAGTCGGTCGGGTTGGCGTGGCGATTGATTCATTACAGGATATGGAGGACCTCTGGGACGGTATCCCGCTCGGCGAGGTGAGTACCTCGATGACGATTAACGCGACCGCTCCCACTGTACTGGCAATGTACATCGCGGCTGCCGAGAAACAGGGTGCCAAGCAAAGTCAGCTTATGGGAACCGTTCAGAATGACCTGCTGAAAGAATATGTGGCCCGAAATACGTATATCTTTGCGCCCGAGCCTTCGATGCGGCTGACCACGGATATCTGTGGCTACTGCGCTCAGAATATGCCGAAGTGGAACTCGATTAGCATTAGCGGCTATCATATACGTGAAGCCGGGGCGACCGCCATTCAGGAGGCCGCCTTTACTTTAGCCAATGGTATCGCCTATGTACAGGCGATGATTGACCGGGGAATGGACGTTGATTCTTTTGCCCCGCACTTCTCTTTTTTCTTCGCCTCTTTTAGCAATCTCTTTGAAGAGGTGGCCAAATTCCGGGTACTGCGTCGGGCCTGGGCGGAGATAATGAAGGAGCGCTTCGGTGCCCGGAATAAACGGTCAATGATGCTCAAATTCCATGTTCAGACTGGCGGCTGTACTCTTGCCGAACAGCAGCCGCTCAACAATGTGGTCAGAGTAACCATACAGGCACTGGCGGCGATTCTGGGTAGTTGCCAGTCTCTGCACACCAACTCGTATGATGAGGCGCTGGCTCTGCCCAGTGAGGAAGCGGTGCAGCTGGCCCTGCGAACACAACAGATACTTGCCTACGAGAGTGGTGTCGCCGATACTGTTGACCCGCTGGGCGGTTCATACTATCTGGAATCGTTGACCAATCGGATAGAGGCAGGCATGCAAAAGTATCTCGACACGATTGACAAGATGGGCGGAGCACTGGAAGCGATTAAAAGGGGTTATATCCAGAGAGAGATCAGGCGGTCATCTTACAACCATCAGAGGGCGGTGGATGCCGGTGAACAGGTTGTGATTGGCGTCAACAAATATACCTCGGACGAGCCACTGGACCTGGAGCTGCTCGAGATTGATGAGGATGTTGCCGGGAAGCAAATCGAGCGGCTGAAGAAGTTAAGAAGCGTGCGAGATAATAAAAAGGTTCGCCGAATGCTGGACGAGGTGCGTCAGGTAGCCAGGAGTGAAGAAAACATCATGCCGGTTCTAATTGAGGCGGTGAAAGCCTATGCGACGGTCGGGGAAATATCTGATGCATTGAGAGACGTGTTTGGTGAATACAGGGAACCAAGCGTGCTGTAACGCGCATTTTTAATACATGGGGAGTAGGCTATGGTAAATAAGAAAATACGGGTACTGATGGCCAAGCCTGGTCTTGACGGACACGACCGCGGTGCCATTGCGGTGGCTCAGGGGTTGAGGGACGCGGGCATGGAGGTCATCTATCTGGGCCTGCGCTTGACTCCGGAACAGATTGCTGAGGCGGCGATACAGGAAGACGTGGACGTCATCGGGCTGGGCTGCCTTTCCGGCGGCCATCTGGCACTCTTCTCAAAGACGATAGATAGCTTCAAAAAGAAAAGCAACAGGGATGTTTTGTTCATCGGCGGTGGCATCATTCCGAAGAAAGATATCCCGGTCTTGAAGAAGGCTGGCATTGGGGCAACCTTTGGTCCGGGAACGCCAATTAATGAAATTGTCAGCTTTATCAAGGCCAAAATGGAGACGGGAAGCGATGATAACGAGGATTAACCATATCGGTATTGCCGTGAGCAGCATTGACCAGGCACTGAAACTATATACCGAGGTGCTGGGACTGAGCCTCAAAGAAATCGAAGTTGTCGAGGAGCAGCGTGTCCGGACGGCCATTCTTCCGGTGGGCGAAAGCAAGATTGAGCTGCTTGAGTCAACCGACCCGGAAGGTCCGCTTGCCAGACATATAGAGAAATTCGGTGAAGGAATGCACCACCTGGCGCTGGAGGTGGCCGATATTGAGGAAGCACTGAGTAAAGTAGCGCAGAGCGGCCTACCGTTAATTGATGAGAAGCCCCGGCAGGGAGTTGGGGAAACACGTATCGCTTTCCTGCATCCAAAAGGTACCGGCAGGGT
>SOKS01000014.1 GCA_004375725.1 Dehalococcoidia bacterium
GATATTGAAAAGCGGGCAGAGGCATGGAAAGGGGCGCTCGGTAATATGGCCCGCGTGGTTGATGGTGAGACGATGGTCGGTGGCGGCAGCCTGCCCGGGGGAACCCTGCCCACGAGACTGGTCGCCATAGGAAACAGAGAAGACCGCAATCTGGCGCAGCAAGCGGCTCGCAAGCTGCGCAGGCAGGAAATACCGGTGGTGGGGCGGATTGCCGACGATATACTGCTTCTTGACCCGCGCTCGGTGCTTCCCGAAGAGGATAAAACGGTATTGAAAGCACTCCGCAACCTGGCTTCTGATTTACATCACACTTCGTGAGTAAAGGCGGACGAGATGTACGTTCTGGGCACGGCAGGCCACATTGACCACGGCAAATCAGTTCTGGTGCAGGCACTAACCGGAATCGACCCGGACCGGCTGCGCGAGGAAAAAGAGCGCGGCATGACCATAGACCTCGGCTTTGCCTGGCTGAAGCTGCCCAGCGGGCGAGAGGTGGGCATCGTTGACGTTCCCGGGCACGAGCGGTTCGTCAGGAATATGCTCGCCGGCGTGGGTGGCATTGACCTGGCACTGCTCATTGTGGCGGCCAATGAGAGCATCATGCCGCAGACCAGGGAACACCTGGCGATTTTAGACCTGCTGGAGATACGGAATGGAATCGTCGTCATCACCAAAAAGGACCTGGTTGATGAGGAGTTGCTGGGTCTGGTCCGCATGGAGATAGAGGAGCTCATCGGCACTACGGCTCTATCCGGGGCGCCGGTGGTTGCCGTGTCGGCGCTGACCGGAGAAGGCCTGCCGGACCTGGTGGCGACCATCGATGAGCTACTGGGCTCGGCAGAACCACGGCGCGATCTGGGCAGACCCAGACTGGCCATCGACCGTGTCTTCACCATGACCGGGTCGGGCACCGTGGTTACGGGGACACTGATTGACGGCGCACTTTCCGTGGGGCAGGAGGTGGAGATTGTACCCCCGGGTTTGAAGTCGCGATTGCGCGGACTGCAGACACATAAAACACGCATTGATACCGCCGCGCCGGGGAGCCGGGTGGCGGCAAACCTGGTGGGCATCAATACTTCCCGACTGCAACGCGGTGACGTGCTGACCAGGCCGGGATGGCTGTCTCCCACCACGCTGCTGACCCTGAAACTGAAGCTGCTTGACTATCTGCACCGACCCCTAAAGCACGGTGCCACCGTCAGCTTCCACACCGGGGCAGCGGAGGCAATGGCTAAAGTCCGTCTGCTGGAAGGAGAAGAACTTAAGCCGGGACAGGCGACCTGGGCACAGGTAAAACTTGACCGGCCGGCAGCGGTGGTCACCGGCGACCATTTCATTGTCCGTTCCCCGATGGAGACTCTCGGTGGTGGTAAAATCATCGAGGCGCAGGCGAAGCGACTCCGCCGCTTTCGACCCGATATCATTGCGAACCTCAAAGCTAAAGAGACGGGGACCGCTGCAGAAATGGTGCTGGCGCTCGTGGAAACTAAACAGCCCGTGGAAACCTCGGCGCTAATCTCCGAGCTCAACCTGAGGGATGAAGATATAAGGGCTGCGGTCGTTTCCCTCACCGAGCGGGGAAATGTAGTTGCGCTGGGACAGGGCGACCGTTCTCTGCTGGTGACGATACAGAGGTGGGAAAGCCTCATCCAGAAAACGAGGGCGGCTCTGCAAGAATACCACCGGAAGTTTCCGGCTCGTCCTGGTATGCCGAAGGTGGAGCTGGGGAGCAGGTTGAAACTGGGAGCATACGCGGTCACTGCCTTCCAGAAGCTGGCGACACAGGGTATCATCGCTGAAGAGGGAAATGTGATTCGGTTGCCGGCTCACCAGATACAGTTGACCCAGGCCCAGCAGGGGAAGATGGATGCCTTTCTACGCTCACTTACGGAAAACCCTTACGCCCCACCCGGCGACCTCATCCCGGAGCCCGACCTGCTCGGCCTGCTCATTGAACAACGCCAGGTGGTGAAGGTAAGCAATGACGTGGTCTTTGCCGTGTCAGCTTATGATGAAATGGTGGGAAAGGTGACCTCTCGAATCAAGGCTCAGGGGCAGATAACGCTGGCGGAAGTGCGGGACATGTTCCAGACCAGTCGCAAGTATGCGCAGGCTCTGATGGAGCATCTGGACGGGGAAAAGATAACCCGCCGGGTGGGTGACGGGCGCGTACTATATTAAGTATAATCTGGTTATCCGTTGCCGGGGAGATGACTAACATGTGGGATTGGATTTCGACCAACAGCTGGTGGCTCTTTATTGTCTCTGCGTTGGCACTAATTATCTTACTGGTCATAAAGGGTCCTGTTCAGGGCAGTATTGAAAAGCTGGCCTCAGGAGAACGCTCTACCAGAATACACAGATTGATTAACATCATCTTCTGGGCTCTGGAAGGGATGGCTTTGATATTTATAGCGGTGA
The DNA here is from genome assembly GCA_004375725.1 of Dehalococcoidia bacterium. Classification (GTDB taxonomy): domain Bacteria; phylum Chloroflexota; class Dehalococcoidia; order Dehalococcoidales; family RBG-16-60-22; genus E44-bin89. The sequence continues at coordinate 2,425 of SOKS01000014.1, forward strand.
CGGGAATAGCTATAGTCTTATCTCGAGAGGGCATTTACAATGTGATAACGGTGCCAATGGTGCAGACGTGGTTTCTGGAGCATGGTACCCGCGTCGTCATCATCCTGCTGGTGGGATTTGTCCTGTGGTATGCCTTGAGGAGGTTTCTCCCTCCGCTCGTACAGCGTTCCATGGCCAAGCCGAAACGGGGCGAGAGTCGGGAGGGGATGAAGAAGCGGGCAGATACCATCCAGTACGTCTTCATGGGGCTGGGGAAGATACTGATTATTTTACTCATTGCCTTTATGATTCTATCGGAACTTAATGTATCAATCGGGCCGATACTGGCCGGTTTAGGTGTTGCCGGTATCGCGGTTGGCTTTGGTGCGCAGTATCTCATCCGGGATCTCATTGCCGGCGTTTTCATTCTGATGGAAAACCAGTACCGGGTGGGAGATGTAGCCAGGGTGGCTGACATCGCCGGGCTGGTGGAAGACATCACTTTAAGGAAGACGGTGCTGCGTGACCTGGATGGCATTGTCCACCATGTGCCCAATGGCGAGATAAGGGTGGCTAGCAATTTTACCCGACATTTCTCCCGGGTTAACCTCGATGTATCGGTCTCCTACGGCACCGACCTTGACCATGCCATCAGCGTCATAAATCGCGTGGGACAGGAGTTGGCCGAAGACCCGGACTGGAAGTGGCGTATCAGAACCACGCCTCAGGTGCTGAGAGTTAATAAACTGGGCGACTCTGGAATTGACATCAAGATTTTAGGAGATGTGAAACCTCTGGAGCAGTGGAGTATCATGGGCGAACTGCGCTATCGGGTGAAAAAGGCGTTTGATGCTGAGGGTATTGAGATACCATGGCCCCATACCAAGGTGTTTTTCGGCAATTCACCGTGGGAGGAAGGAAAGCAGTAAGGAGTTGCTAAAGGCGC
>SOKS01000166.1 GCA_004375725.1 Dehalococcoidia bacterium
CGGCCAACTTTTCCTCAAGTTCTCTCATGCGTTCACTCGCTGTTTTGCGGGGCGGAGGTTCTTCCCGGGAGATGACAGCCTTTACCCGGTGCTCAAAGACACTTCTCGGCAGGAGGATGCGATGCTGGCACTGCAAACATTTGATGCCGATATCAGCGCCAAGACGAACCACCTGCCACTCGTAGCTGCCGCAGGGATGCTTTTTCTTCAAACGGACAGTATCGCCGATTTTTATGTCCATGGCTTTGAATCAATACTGGAAGTATGAATCAGGAGATGGTTTCTTTAACGTGGTAGTTAATCTGCTCTCTCAGGTCGATGGCCGCCTGTCGCGCCGCCTGGGCAAAATCCTTTCCCTTTGAGGCATAGAGAACCTGCCTTGAGGAGTTGATGATTGCCTTCTCGCCGTGGCGGTCGACCCCGTAGCGGACGGTGAGTGCCAGGTCTCCCCCCTGGGCACCGATGCCCGGAATTAAAAGCGGCATATCAGGGTGCTGCTCGCGGATGATTTTCAGTTCCTCGGGGCAGGTGGCACCCACCACCAGGCCGATATTACCGTGAATGTTCCATTCACCTGCTTTGCCGGCAACAACCTGGAACAGGGGAAGATATTTATTATCTCCCATTTCGGTATTGAGCGCCTGAAAATCAATGGCGCTGGCATTTGAGGTGCGGCAGAGAATGAAGATACCGCGGTCCCGGTACTCTATGAACGGCGCTATGGAATCATAACCGAGGTAGGGGTTTACCGTGGTGGCATCAAAGTCAAAGTAAGTGAAAATGGCTTGGGCATAGGCTTTGGCCGTATTGCCGATGTCCCCGCGCTTGGCATCACCGATAACTGGAATATCATCGGGAATGAAGTTTCTTGTCTGTTTCAGGATGCTCGGTCCGTCATCGCCCAGCGCTTCGTAGAAGGCGAAATTCAGCTTGTAGGCACAGACCAGATCGGAGGTAGCCTCAATGATGGCCCGGTTAAACTCGGCAACGCTGACCTTTTCCGGCATTCTCTCCTGGTCAGGGTCAAGGCCAATGCAAAGAAGGCTATGGTTCTTTCTCGTAGCTCCGGTCAGCTTTTCTATGAATATCATCTGGTCCCTCGCGGATAAAAGCGGGTAAAAGCGGCCAGTGGCAGGCACGCCAGCTTACCAGTGTTATCGGACAAGCTCGTGATGAGGCGTCTGGGCCTCAGCGGGCAGCATATTGCCGAGAATTTTTTGCAGCGCCATGGTATGACTGCAGAGTCCCCAGTTAGAGAAGAAAGGGCAGGTGCAATGCCACTGGCCATCTTGATAGCTGGTGTTATAATTGTCGTTCTCGCCACGGAATTTTACGGCCAGTTCGCTGAAGGTTACGCGGTCGGTTTCCTGGGCATATCGATTCGCCTTTTCAATCTTCCCGATCAAGCTGGACTGCATATACATTCCCTCCTTAATGTAAGAAGCACTGTCCTAATCCGGCGCAGTGCTTCGTCTCCATATTGCCAGGCCTCTCGCTCTTGGATTCATGTTGATGTTACCATCATCATTATCATTAATTAAATTTTAACTCTTTTTCGGCGGTAAGTCTAGGGGAATCTCATGAATTTTCGGCAACTTGTTATTTGCCTCTGTTGAGGCTAATGCGGTAAAATATGCGGTAAGAAAGGCGTGAGGTGAAGCGTGCCCATCTACGAGTACGAGTGTGGCGATTGCCAGTTTCATTTCGAGAGGAAGCAGAGCTTTGATGATGAGCCGATAACGATGTGCCCGCAGTGCCGGGGTAAATCTCGGCGTGTTATCCATTCGACTCCGGTCATCTTCAAAGGCAGCGGTTTTTATATTACCGATAGTCGTAAACACAGCCATCCGGAAGAACATAAGAAACCGGAAGAACACAAGAAACCGGAGAAGAGCAAAGAAGAGAAATCAGGCAAGGAAAAGGCGAAGTAGTCTGGTGAAAGCACTCCTGCAGCGTGTTACCGGAGCCTCCGTCACCGTGGGCAATGAGGAAGTGGGGAAGATAGGGCGGGGGCTCGTGATATTTCTTGGGGTGGCTGGTGGCGATACTGAAAAGGATGCCGAGTATCTGGCGCAAAAGGTCGCCAACCTGCGCATCTTTGCTGATGAGGAAGGTAAGTTCAACCTGTCAGCACTGGATGTCCATGCCGGGATGCTTATTATTAGCCAGTTCACCCTCCTCGCCGATACCAGGAAAGGAAGACGGCCCAGCTTTGTCGATGCTGCACCTCCAGAGCAAGCGGATAAGCTGATTGCCTATTTTGTGGAGCAGGCACGAGCTACCGGGCTGGACGTAGCGACCGGGCGATTTCAGGCGTATATGCAGGTTGAAATCCATAATGACGGTCCGGTCACCATCATGCTGGATAGCGGTGAAAAAATTAAAGAATAGTGGCCAGAGCAAATATTCTTATTTGCAAAGGGTTGCAATAACTTTTCTTTTTTGTTAAACTCTTGTTATCCAATCAGACAGGATAAAGTCCCGGTTCAAATGGAAAAGACAGGCGATATCATTAACAGGCTGACCGAGCAGGGCTACCGGCTGACGCCGCAACGAATGATGGTCCTGGCCGCCATTGAAAAAAGCGACCATCACATCAGCGCCGAGGAGATATACGCTCAGGTGGTGGCTAAATATCCCTACTTTAATATATCGACTGTGTATCGGACACTGGAGTTGCTCCATCGGCTTGGTCTGGTAACCGAGACCGACCTCGGCGGGGGGCGGGTCAGGTATCATCCGGCGGATAAGGGTCACCATCACCATCTGGTCTGCCAGGAATGCGGCAAAGTGATTGACCTGGATGAGTCTGTGCTTGACCATCTGAAATTGGTACTGCGAAAGGATTACAAGTTTGACCCCGATACGCGGCATCTGGCTTTCTTCGGTAGATGTGCTGATTGCAGCAAATAATTTTTTTTACCAAGTTATTGCGAATAGTTGCAAATGCATAAGATTGCCTATAATTTTTAAAACCAGAGAGGAAGGTAAAAATTGGGTGGAAAAAATTACCGGTTAGCGTTGCTCATTTTGGTTTTGATTCTAGTGGCGAACTTAGTTTTGGGTGGGTGCACGGTAAAAGAGGCGGAAAAACTTCAGGTGGTCACCAGCACCGCGCTGCTGGCGCAGATTGTGGAAAGAGTGGGCGGTGAAAAGGTGGATGTGGTTAATATCATTCCGCCGGCACAATGTCCGGGCCATTTTGATGTTAAGCCCGGGGATATTCTGGAATTAGCTGAGGCCGACTTCTTTCTCCTGCACGGCTGGCAGGGGGAGAAATTCACCGATGCCTTGATAGCCTCTGCAAATAATCCTGACCTGAGCGTTTTCAAGGTTGACGTGCTAG
>SOKS01000201.1 GCA_004375725.1 Dehalococcoidia bacterium
ACGTCGTTGTCATAGTTAAAATAGCCTCAGGTGCCGGTGGACGATAGTTCCTGGCACTATGCGGACGTACCTGATTATATTCCTTCCGCCATTGTTCTAGCAACACTTTCAGGTCCTTTTGACCTGACCCCATAAAATTGGCCCATCATATTAACTATTTTAGGAATGTACTGATTTAACAAAAGTCCTCTAAATAATTAGGCAGTTGTTAGAGCTATTCTGAACGGGAACGATGGTGTGTTATGGTGGCTATACAGTCCGTGCTATAGTATAATACGCAACAGAAACCACGACCGTTGCCAGATTCAAACATCTTCAAGGAGGCTTCGTACCTTGCCAAATCACATAGTACTGGCAAGGAATTGAAAGCCAAAGAATAAAGGCCAGCATAAAAAACCAATAAAAATCCAGTTTGTCATAGTATATCTTGTTAGTCAGCGTCAACTATTGTTTACCAGTGGCTTATTATTGTTTTAATCGTATTATAGATTTTACAGAGTGAGGAGGAACCCGGGCAATGCAACAGAAGGGACGTAGTATTGTACGGACGACTACGTGGTCTGCGGGGCCTGGCTGCCATGGTGGTTGTGGCGTGCTGGCGCATATCGAGGATGGCAAGCTGGTCAAGATTGAAGGTGACCCGGAACATCCCTGGAATCAGGGACGTCTCTGTGCCAGGTGTCTGGCCATGACGCAATATGTTAACCACCCCGACCGGTTAACTCGTCCCTTAAAGAGAGTGGGCGAACGAGGGGAAGGTAAGTGGCAGGAGATTTCCTGGGATGAGGCATTTGACCTGATAGAGAAAAGGCTGAAGAAAATCCGGGAAGAATCCGGCCCGGAGAGTGTTATTTTCTCTATGGGCACCGGCAGAGACATCGGGCCGTGGATATGCATGCTGGCTTATGCGTACGGAAGCCCGAATGTTATGTTCGCCCTGAGTGGAATTGCCTGTTACAGCCCCAGAATTGCCGCCGTAGACACTGTCCAGGGAGATTACTGCATACTCGACGCCGCCCAATGGTTTCCAAAACGCTATGACGACCCCAGGTATAAGGTTCCAAAATGCATCATAGTCTGGGGCTATAATATTCCAGCCTCATGCCCGGACAATGTATTTGGGCACTGGATAATCGACCTCATGAAGAAAGGTACTGAGATTATCGCCATTGACCCGAGGTTATCCTGGTTCGCCTCAAGGGCGAAGAAATGGCTCAAACTCCGCCCCGGAACGGACGGGGCTCTGGCCATGGGTTTCCTCAATGTGATTATCAATGAAGGCCTGTATGATAAAAGCTTCGTTGAGAAGTGGACCAATTCGACTCACCTTATCAGGAGCGATACCGGAAAGCTGCTGAGAGAGAGTGACCTGGTGGCGGGTGGTTCTGCGGGCAACTTTGTTGTGTGGGACACGGAGAGGGGGATGCCGGTGGTATGGGATACCCAGGAATTGGACTACCGGCTGGCAGACGTGAGGCCGGCCCTGGAAGGAGAGTATGAAGTCTGCCTTGTCAATGGAGCGAAAGTGCCTGTCCAAACGGTGTGGACCGTGTTCTGCCAGCAGGTACAGCAGTACCCGGTGCAGCGGGTGTCCGAAATCACCTGGGTTCCGGAGAACGATATTGCGGAGGCGGCGCGGTTTTACGCTAAAAGCAAGCCGGCAGCCATACACTGGGGCGTACCCATTGATATGACGCCGGCCATCACGCCCACCGCCCAGGCCATTGCCAACCTGTGGTGTATCACCGGGAACCTGGATGTGCCCGGCGGGAATGTGATTTCCCGTTTTGCTTTCGATGCGGTTGCCTACGCTTTGCCCGGGGCTAAGGGGGTCATCAAGTTAGACTCCAAAGAAGCGGACCAGAAGAGGATTGGGGCTGACCGATATGGGCCCCTGAATAAATTTATCTGGCGGGCTCAGACGGACCTGGTGCTGGAGCAGATTTTCACCGGGAAACCCTACCCCATCAAGGGCATGTGGATACAGGCGTGTAATCTCGTGGCTGGCATAGGTCTTGACCCCAGGAAATGGGTTGAGGCTCTCAAGAAGCTTGACTTTGTAGTTGCCGTCGACCTTTTCATGACTCCTACTACCCAGCTGGCGGACGTGGTGCTGCCGGCGGCCACTTTCCTGGAAAAAGACGGTATCCGGAGCTGGTGGGTACCCCTTCAGAGCATCAATAAGGCTATTTCAGTGGCCGAGTGCAAGCCCGATATTGAAATCAACTTCGAGCTGGCCCGGAGATTTGACCCGAATTTCCGATGGAACAGCATTCACGAGCTTTTTGATGAAGTCATCAAGCCTTCTGGTATGACTTTTAAAGAGCTACAGGAGAAGGGATGGGCCTTCCCGCCAGAAGGTCACCCCAGTGCCCCGTATCACCGGTTCGGGAAGGGGTTGCTGCGCCCAGATAGGAAGCCCGGCTTTCAAACGCCATCCGGCAGAATTGAGCTATACTCATCGCTGCGTGAAGAGTGGGGGCTGGAGCCCATGGCCCACTATGAAGAGCCGCCATTCACACCCGTCAGCCAGCCGGAACTGTATAAGAAGTACCCGCTTATCCTGTCGACAGGGAGAAGGTCACCGGTGTATTTTCATGCCGAGCACAGGAATATCCCGTGGCTGCGCGATATTGATCCTGATCCGGTAATTGAAATCCATCCCGATACGGCTAAGCCACTGGATATCGGCGATGGAGAGTGGGTTTGGGTTGAGAACTGGCTTGGCAAGTGCAAATTCAAGGCAAAAGTCACCATCGTTGTGCCGCCATGGATGGTGATGGCCACTCATGGCTGGTGGTTTCCCGAAAAGCCGGGGGCAGAGCCTTCTCTATTCGGTGCGTGGGAATCAAATGTAAACCAACTCATTCCCATGGGCTTCCAGGGCAAAGATGGCCTGGGTGCCCCGATAAAGCATTTGCTTTGCAGAGTCTATAAAGTCAATATGAGAGAGGAGGTGGGGAATGCCTGAGAAACCTCAATATGGTCTATTGATAGATTATGAATACTGCACCGGCTGCTATGCATGTCAGGTCGCCTGTGCCCAGGAATACCAGTGGCCGGCGGGTATGGGAGGAATAAAGGTAATTGAAGTGGTTCAGAAGCTACCGCGTGATAAGGCGTATCTCACCTACCTGCCGTTTCCTACCGAACTGTGTGTCTTATGCGCATCTCGCACCAAGAAAGGGCTTGAGCCTGCTTGTGTGATGCACTGTATGGCAGCCTGTATGAAGTACGGGCAAATCGAGGAATTAGTCAAGGAAATGGGCAAGAAGCCGAGGATGGTGCTCTGGGTACCACGGTCGTGATTTCAGGGATACCTGT
>SOKS01000194.1 GCA_004375725.1 Dehalococcoidia bacterium
TAACTCTGGTTGGAACAAGCGTACTTAAGACGTGTCGTGATGTAAGGGATATAATAATCTATGCTGGCTAAACTCACATTTTTCGGAGCGTCGCGTAACGTTACCGGTTCCTGCTATCTACTGGAGACTTCTGATGTCCGTGTGCTGGTTGACTGCGGGTTGTATCAGGAACGCGGATATCAAGATAGGAACTGGCAACCATTCCCATTCAACCCTGAAACCCTCGATGCGGTCTTTTTAACTCATGCCCACCTTGACCACTGCGGCCTGTTACCCAAACTGGTAAGGGATGGCTATAAGGGTAAGATATTCTGTACGCAGGCAACGGCCGAGATAGCTCAAATCATACTGCTTGATGCGGCCCACCTGCAGGAAGAAGATGCTATCTATAAGGCAGAGCGTCATCGTCGTGAAGGACACCGTGGGCCGTATCCGGAGTTGCCGCTTTACACGGTCAGGGATGCTGAGGCGGTGGCACCTCATTTTGGGGCTGTGGAATATGGTAGTTGTATCAGCGTGAAAGACGTCGTCGAAGGGTGTTACTATGAGGCTGGGCACGTACTTGGCTCGGCGAGTATTGGAATTAATATAAATTTGGACGGTGAGAGGCGCCGTATAATTTTCTCCGGTGACATTGGCGAACCAGACCGCCCTATCATAAATGACCCGGCCATATTTTATGAGGCGGATTACGTGGTCATTGAATCAACCTACGGTAACCGTACGCATAAGGAACATGAGAACACCGATATTCAAGCACAACTACGCGACTGTATTAACGAGACGGTAAGGGCTGGCGGCAACATCGTTGTGCCGAGCTTTGCCCTGGAACGCAGCCAGGAAATGCTCTACCATTTGAACGAGCTCTTCCTGCGCAAAGAGATTCCGCCGATAACCGTCTTTCTGGACAGCCCCATGGCGATACGCATTACCGAGGTCTTTAAACGTCACGCTGAACTCTTTGACCGGGAGATGATGCAGCGTCTGCGCCAGGGGAATTCGCCTTTTAGTTTTGACAACCTGAAGATAGTGCAGACTACAGAAGAGTCCAAGGCAATCAACTCCACCAAAAGGAGCGCCATAATCATAGCTGGTAGTGGTATGGTGACGGGTGGCCGTATAAAGCACCATCTGGTGAATAACCTTACTCGGCCAGAGAGCACCGTATTGTTCATAGGGTATCAAGCGCAGAGAACGCCAGGTAGACACCTTCTGGATGGGGCAAAAGAAGTCCGACTATTAGGGCAGACCTATCCAGTACGGGCACGTGTTGTTAAGATAGATGGATTCTCCGCTCATACTGATCGCGAGGGACTGTTGGCCTGGCTATCTGATATGCGTATGCCGCCTCGTTGCGTCTTCGTTACCCACGGTGAGGAAACGGCCGCCACCAGCTTTGCTGAATTTCTCAGTAAGCAGACAGGGTGGCAAACACAGGTCCCAGGCTACCAAGATACCGCGATGCTTGCTTAATAAGCCATTAGTTTGAGAGCTATAAGCATCTTGGCCGCTTTGCGTAGAAAGCAATTTATTCATAGTCACATTAAGTATCATAAAGTATCAATTGGTTTTTGCAAATACTAAATAACTCCCAATGTGAAACAGGATTGCCGGTCAATATTGTACAGCGCTGTCAAATTCTGCGAATCCGGTTGGACTTATTTATGCCCTTGCACAGAATGATGATTTGTCTAAAATACTAACCTCTCGATAGTTTTAGTTCGTGCAGTGATTTTGCCTTGGCGGCAATATGTTCGGCAGAAAGCTCGAACTCCTTGACCAGTTCCCAGGGAAAGCCGGACTCGCCAAAACGGTCCTGTACTCCAATCATGCCTATAATCACTGGATTGCCGTAGACTTCTACAGAGCGTCCGATAGCCGCCGCCACCAGATTTCCCAGGCCACCAATTTGGTGCTCTTCAGCGGTGACCACCACGCCGCAGTCCCTGGCTGCCTGGGCGATGGCCTTTTCATCCAGAGGTTTGACGGTGTGTATATTGAGCACTCTTGTTTCCAGGTTGTACTCCTGCTTCAATATCCAGGCTGCCCTCATCGCTTCGACTGCCGAAGGCCCACAGGCGATTATGGCCACATCCTCACCTTCGTCTTTATAGTCTGAGGCAAGGCGATGCTCGAAAGCGTCTTTAAAGTTGGCATTTTCCCCGCGGAAACGGATGACATTGGCCTCTCCCCACTTATAGGGAGTGCTGTTATCAGTGACGACAGGGGTTGCCTCACGGGCAAACCTTATGTATTTAGGGCCGATGACATTGAAAAGCAGATATTCGGTGGCCCGCTTAGTCTCTACAGCGTCACATGGAACTTCAACATGCATATTGGGCAAACCGCACATTTGGAACAGCTCTTCCAGCGCCTGGTGGGTGGCGCCATCAGCTCCCACCGAAACACCTCCATGAGCTCCGGCAATCATTACATTGAAGTTGCCGTAGCAGACGGTGGTTCTCAACTGATCAAGATTCCTCCCTGAAGCGAAGACACCGTAAGTTCCGAAGATGGGTAGTTTCCCTTCTTTGGCCAATCCAGCGGCAACGCACGTTCCCGACTGTTCTGCGATGCCTACGGAAAGCCAGCGTTCCGCGCGGTGGGGATGTTCTTTATAGAACTGGCTGATGGTTATGGAGTCGGAGATATCAGCTCCCAGGCAGACTATCCTAGGGTCGTCACCATGTTCGGCGAGGGCATTGCCAAATCCCGTCCTGGTGGGAACCATCTGCGCTTTCATAATCTCCGCAGTGTTCCAGAAATAGTTTTGCGAAAATTTGGGCTGTTTTGCTTCGAGCTCCCGGGTAACCTTATCCTGGTAAACGGCGGCTTTTTTAAGCAGCTTTTCTACCGGGAGCTTTGTATCAAGTCCCAGCTGTTTTAAAGCGTCTCTCAGCTGCTCAATGCTTGGTGCTTTACCATGCCAGCCGGCTACGTCCTCCATGAAGTCAATACCCTTGCCTTTGGTAGTGTGAGCGATAATGAGGGATGGTTTGCCTTTTGTCTCTCTGGCTTCCTTAAAAGCACCGAGTATCTCTTTCATGTCATGCCCATCGATTTCAATTACATGCCACCCGAAGGCGCGGTATTTGTCGGTAAGCGGATCAATGCACATAACATCATCAACACGACCGTCTATCTGCAGGCGGTTCTTATCAACGATGCCGCAGAGGTTGTCCAGCCCGTAATGACAGGCTTCCATGGCTGCCTCCCAGACCTGACCCTCCTGCTGTTCCCCGTCACCCATGAGACAATATACGCGGTAATTTTTCTTATCCAGCCTTGCGGCGAGGGCATCCCCCACGGAAATCGATAGACCCTGCCCGAGCGAGCCGCTGGAGGCTTCTATGCCTTCCAGCTTGAGCCAGTGTGGATGTCCCTGAAATGGTGAGTGGAGTTTACGAAGTGTAACCATCTCTTCAATATCAAAGAACCCTGCCATACCCAGACCTGCGTATAGTATCGGTGCCTTGTGCCCGGCTGACCAAAAAATTCTATCGCGGTCTGGCCAGAAGGGACTTGCCGGGTCAAGACTGGCCTCATGCAGATAAAGCGCCGCGGCAACATCCATGAGTGATAATGTTCCTCCAGAATGACCTGACCCGGCGGCGCCCAGAGCGATTAGACTGTAACCTCTCATCAGGTTGGCAGCTTCTTCCAGTTCCTTAACCGAGTAAGTCTTATAATTTTTCCCTGTCTTTGAATTTATGAGCGGCATAAATCCCGTCTCCTTTCTACCTGGCAATTATACCAGCTTGCTAAAACGATAATTTATCCTGAGGACTTTTATCTTTAATTATAGCGCAGGTTAAAATAATATCAAGAATTCACGGGAGAGCAAATCGTCTTTTTTGAATATCCGTTCTTGTTGCGCAGGGCAGCGCGGCAATTGCCTGGTTTATATCATATAATGTAAAAATCACTGCTAACAGGAGTCAACGGGCTGGCGGAAAGCAGGGTAGAATCAGAGCTGTTGCCGGATAATGTCATTAAACCGGGCCTTGACCTGTTCCTGGGCCAGGCCACGGATATCTATTAACTTCCGCCGGCGGCTCAGTCCTTTTTCGATTGCCAGGTTGCTTTTACTTACCTGAAGGACATCGCTGAGAAAGTTTATCAGTTCCTGGTTGGCCCTGCCTCTGACTGGCGGTGCGGCGATTTTCAACTGCCAAATACCGTCTTTTTCGCCCTGCACCTCGTTCCGCCGGGCATTGGGATGCACCTGTACCCAGATTTTTATCTTTTCGATAACCATGCCAGTGTTCATTATTGTAACACGCAGCCGCCGGATAATTCATACTCTGGCGCTATGAAAATCCTGGAAATTCTGTCTGGCATTGAGCTATAATAGGGGTTGTAGCTGTTCTGATTTTTATCCGCGACGGAGTGATGGTATTGGATGCCGGTGAATTAAAGTCCAGAGTTATCGGGGAGATAGAAAATTACCGTGATGAGCTCAAAGAGCTGAGCCTGAGGATTCACCGTAATCCCGAGATTGCTTTCCAGGAAGAAAAGGCAGCCACCTGGCTCACCGATTACCTGAAGAAAAAGGGTTTCTCCATTGAAAAGGGTATATGTGGACTGGCCACCGCATTCCGGGCCGGTTACGGGAAGGGAAAGCCGGTAATCGCCCTTCTGGCGGAATACGATGCGTTGCCAAAACTCGGTCATGCCTGCGGACACAATATCATCGCCACCAGTGCCGTTGGTGCCGGAATAGCGGCCAAACTGGCGGTGGATGAGTTTGGCGGCACGGTGCAGGTGCTGGGCACGCCCGGTGAAGAAATGTACGGTGGCAAGGTGTATATGGTAAGGAAAGGTGCCTTTAAAGATGTGGATGCTGTTATGATGGTACATCCGGCGGGTCTGAACACGGCGGCCACCAAATTCCTCGCCTGCCAGACGCTGGAGGTTGAGTTTTTTGGCAAGCCGGCCCATGCCGCTGCCAGGCCGGAAGTCGGCATCAATGCTCTGGAAGCCATGCTCATGTCCTATGCCGCGATTAATTCCCTGAGGCAGCATATCAAGGACACTGCTCGTATCCATGGCATCATTACGGATGGCGGTGAAGCGGCCAATATCGTGCCGGCACACACCGCCGGACATTTCATCGTCCGGGCTGCGGAGGACAGCTACCTGGATGAGCTCAAGGAGAGGGTGCTGAATTGCTTTATGGGCGCCGCCACGGCCACGGGGGCCAAACTGAAGTACAAATGGGGCGAGGCGCGCTATGCCCCACTGCGCAATAATTTCACGCTCGCCCGCATGTTCCGGAAGAACCTGCAGTCACTGGGCCGGCGAGTACACCTCGTCGACCCCCGGATAGGTATTGGCAGCAGTGACATCGGTAATGTCAGCCGGGTGGTTCCCAGCATTCACCCGCTAATCGCCATAGCTTCGGCCAGAGCGGTCACCCATTCCCCTCAATTTGCCGAAACGGCGGCCTCGGAAGCTGGCATGCGTGGCCTTATTGATGCCGCCAAGGCGCTGGCAATGACCGTGGTTGACCTGGTGGCGGAGCCGGCAATGCTGGTCAAGGCTAAAAAAGAGTTGGAACAGGATAAAGAGTCGGGGTAAGAGAGGAGTCTCTTTGGGGGAATAAATGATTATTGCTGTTGATGCCGCGGGCGGGGACTATGCGCCCCATGAAATCGTTAAAGGGGCGGTGAAGGCAGCCGACGAGTACGGGGTAGAGGTAGTGCTGGTGGGGAAGAAAAAAGTGCTCCACGTGCTGGCGGGTCGCCATTTGAGGGAAAAAGGAATCAGTATTGTTTCGGCCAGCCAGGTCATTGAGCCTAACGAGATGCCGATAAAAGCAATACGCACTAAGACGGACTCATCCATTGTCGTTGGTATCAGGCTGGTAAAAGAAGGGAAAGCGGCCGGCTTTGTTTCCGCGGGTAATACCGGGGCGGTACTTGGTGCCGCATTATTTGGACTGGGGAAGGCAAAGAAGGTTGAGCGCCCCGCCATTGCCTGTATCATGGATATCACCCCCGCAACGCCGGCCTTATTGATAGATGCCGGTGCCAATGTTGAGTGCCGCCCCAGCCATCTGGTTCAGTTTGCCGAGATGGGCGTGGCGTTCAGCCGGCATGTGCTCGGTATCAGTGAGCCGCGGGTTGGCCTGCTCAGCAATGGCGTGGAAGAAACGAAAGGAAACCAGCTGGTTCAGGAAAGTTATCAGCTTTTAAAAAAGGCCAAAAATCTGAATTTCATCGGCAGTATTGAAGGCCACGATATTTTGAAAGTGACGGCTGACGTGGTCGTGACTGATGGTTTTACCGGAAATATCGTGCTCAAGACAATTGAGGGCATGAGCGAAACGTTCCTTGGGTCGGCGCGACAGCTCGGGCACGTCGTTTCCAACGCCTATCACTTCAGAGGACGTGACCTGCTTCGAGACCTCGGGCTGGGCTCCTGGGTCAACCGTATAGACTACCGGGAATATGGCGGGGCGTGTCTGCTCGGCGTGAACGGGAATATCATCATCGCCCATGGGCGTAGTCAGGCCAAGACCATTAAGAACGCCATCGGCATTGCCAAACATATGGCTGAAGAAAACATGGCAGAGGTAATTAAGGAGGAAATTCATGAGCAAGCCAGTGGAAGTAAATGACAGCAGCTTCGACCAGATGGTGTTGCAGTCGAAGACACCGGTGCTGGTCGATTTCTGGGCGGCCTGGTGCGGGCCCTGCCGTATGGTGGCACCTATCGTTGAGGAGCTGGCCGGTGAGTACGAGGGCAAGGTAACCGTGGTCAAGCTGAACGTTGACGAGAACCCGAAAACGGCCAGCCAGTATGGTGTCATGAGCATCCCGACGCTGCTCGTGTTTAAGGATGGAGCACCGGTTTCGAACATCGTTGGCTTCAGACCAAAGGCGGAGCTTAAACGAAACCTTGATGATGTTCTCTAACCGGTAGCTAAAAAGTGCGGATTAACCGGGAGGGAGAGATTGCTTAAAAAGCGTGAGTATGATGTCGTCATTATCGGTGGGGGGCCTGCGGGGCTCACCGCCGGTATTTACGCGGCGCGGGCAAGGCTGAAAAGCCTGCTTGTTGAGAGAGGGGCTATGGGCGGCTTGATCATAAATGCCGGTGTGGTGGAGAACTATCCCGGCTTTCCCGATGGTATCAATGGTCTGGAGCTGGCCGATGCCATGCAGCGGCAGGCGGTTAAGTTTGGCCTGGAGACGTTAATCGCTGAGGTAACCGGCCTTGAGGTGAAAGATGAACAGAAGGTAGTGCAGACAGGCGAAGGAGATGTTACCGCCGGAGCGGTCATCGTCGCCGGCGGCTCCGACCGGGTCAAGCTGGGAGTCCCCGGTGAAGAAGAATTCACCGGCCGGGGCGTAGCCTATTGCGCTGTCTGCGACGGATATTTCTATCGGGATATCCCGGTGGCAGTGGCGGGTGGTGGTAATGCCGCCATGAACGAGGCGCTTGAGCTTACCAAGTTCGCTTCCAGGGTCACGGTGATACACCGCCGTGATGAACTGCGCGCCACCAAGATACTCCAGGAAAGAGCCTTAGCCGACCCGAAAATAGAATTCCTGTGGAACACGGTGGTCGAGGCCATTGAAGGTGAAGATACGGTGAAAAGGCTCAGGCTGAAAAACGTTCCGACCGGAGAAAAATCCACGCTGGACATATCTGGTATCTTTGTGGCGGTTGGTTTCAGGCCGAATACGGATTATTTGAAAAAAATTATCCATCTGGCTGACAACGGTACCATAATCACCAACGAAAAAATGGAGACCGACGTACCGGGCATTTATGCTGCCGGCGATATAAGGTCAGGCTCAATACGGCAGGTTGCCGCTGCGGTTGGGGATGGGGCGGTGGCGGCGATATATGCAGAGCGGTACATCGCCGCCAAATAAAAAGTTTTTTCGCTTCTTGGTAGGCAATATTAAGGTGAAGTATAATTGGAACAAGGGAGTTAGCTGATGAAGGTTGTTTTTATTGAAGATGTGCCCGATGTGGCTGAAGTTGGAGAAATCAAGGAGGTAGCCGACGGCTACGGGCGCAACTACCTCATTCCCAAACGGCTGGCCGTACTGGCTGATGCCCGGGCAACGCAAATAGTGGAAAAACAGAAGAAAAAGAAGGCCCGGATAGCGGCGGAGACCGAGGCGGAGATGCGGGAGCTGGCCAATAAAATAGAAGGGCTGGATATAGTTATCAAAGCCAAAGCGGGCGCCAAAGACAGGCTGTACGGCTCAATCACCAATGCCGACATTGCCGAGGAGCTGAACAAAAGCGCCGGACTGGTGATTGATAAAAGAATAATCGAGCTCGAAAAACCCATCCAGGAGATAGGCAACTACGAGGTGCCCATCAGGTTGACCAAAGATATTATCCCCAGGATAAAGCTCAGTGTCATTGGAGAAGAGAAGGTAGAGGACAAGGAAAAGAAGGAGAGCGAGGGGAAGGAAGAGAAAAAAGCAAAGAAGGCTATAAGGGCGAAGAAGGCTACAAAGACGAAGAAGGCATTAGAAAAAGCGGCCGCGGAGGACCAGAAGAAGACGGTAGCGGAAGAAACGAAAGTTGAGGACCAGGGGGAGGCAGTAGCGGAAGCAGCAGAGGCTGAGAACCAGAAGGAGACGGAGCAGGGTGTCTAATGACAGGTTGCCCCCTCATGACCTTGATGCTGAGGAAGCCATCATTGGTTCATTGCTCATTGATGGCACGGCGATATATAAAATTGCCACGTTATTAAGTAAATCGGACTTCCACCATGAACGGAACCAGTGGCTGTATGAGGCTTGCCTCGGGCTGTACGAACGCAATGAGGCGATAAACCAGATAACTGTGGCGCAGGAACTGTCCAGGCGGGACAGACTGGAAGCGGTTGGTGGTGCGGCACTCCTGAGCCACCTGATTTCGGTGTCTCCATCACCGCTGGATATTGAGCACTACGCCCAGATTGTCTATCGACTCTCCATTATGCGTGGACTGATCGGTGCTGCCGACCAGATTGCCCGTGTCGGCTATGAGGCTGGTCCGGACGTTGACACCAGTCTCAGTCGGGCGGAGGACATTCTCTTCCGGTTGCGTCATGGGCATGGCGAGCGTGATTTCGTTCATATCAGGCAGGTTCTGGACAAGTATTTTGAGGTGCAGCCACCGGAGGAAGAAGGCGGTGTCCGTGAACCGATTCCATACGTGCTTTCCAACTTCGTCGGCCTCGATGAATTTCTGGGCGGGTTTCAGCGCTCCGACCTGGTGATAATTGCCGGCCGACCCAGCATGGGAAAGACAAGCCTGGGCCTCAGCATTGCCCGGAACGTGGCCGTGGAGCAGAAGGCGTGCGTGGCCCTGTTCAGCCTGGAAATGGCCAGGGATTCAATCGTCATGCGTCTTCTGGCCAGTGAATCCGGAGTGAACTCACGGCGAGTCAGACTCGGTCTTCATACCGAGGACGAGGAAAGGCGTATCATGGAGGCCACCGGTGTCCTTTCCGAATCGGCCATCTTCATGGACGACTCTCCGCAGTTGCGGGTGGTGGAGATGCGCAGCAAGGCCCGCCGACTCCACTTTGAGCGGGGTCTTGACCTGATTATTGTTGACTATCTGCAGCTGATGCAGGGCGAGGGGCGGGGTGAAAACCGCGTTCAGGAAATCAGTTATATCTCCCGTTCCCTCAAAGCACTTGCCCGCGAGCTGAACGTGCCGGTAATCGCGGTATCGCAGCTCAGCCGGGCGGTGGAATGGCGCGCCTCACACATTCCACAACTGGCCGACCTCAGGGAAAGTGGCAGCATTGAGCAGGATGCCGATGTGGTAATGTTTGTCTACCGTGATGAGTACTATCACACCGAGGAAGAATGGCAGCTGCAGCATCCCGACCGGGAGTACCCGCGGGAGGAAGCCGACATCATTGTGGCCAAAAACAGGAATGGTCCTACCGGGCAGATCAAGCTGCGTTTTCGTCGCAACCTGGCCACGTTCTACAATTATGAATACCCAGTAAGTAGCGAAGAGCCGACGTTGCTATGAGTCAGTTCAGCGGATTCCCGGCCAGAATGGAGTTTACCCCTGTCCCCAATTATTTCCTCAGTGTCATGCTGCCTCAGATCAGTGATATCTGGGAGCTGAAAACAACCCTGCATGTGCTGGCGGCGCTCTACCGCAGGAAGGGCTATCCTCGTTTTGTTGCCGGCCATGAGCTGCTGGGAAATGACGGCTTGATGAAAAGTCTGAGGGGAGGGGATAAGGCGCCGGAGGAGTTACTGCGCCGGGCATTGGAAATGGCCAGCCAGCGAGGAACCTTCATTCATATTGTTCTGGACAGGGACGGGTCGGCCGAAGATATCTATCTTCTCAACACCGAATCGGACCGGAAAGCCGCCGACAGAATAAAAAGCGGTGAACTAAAATTGAGCGGACTCAAGGCCGCCGAAGAGGCTCACGTTGAGCTTGGGGAACCGCCGGACATCTTCACCCTGTATGAGCAGAACATCGGCATGCTGACACCGATAATCGCCGATGAACTGAAAGAGGCGGAAAAACTGTACCCGGAGAGCTGGCTCAGAGACGCCATCAAAGAGGCGGTGGCGCTCAACAAGCGGAACATACGGTATATCATGCGCATTCTGGAAAGATGGTCGACCGAAGGAAAGACTGATGGAACATATCAGCGAGTTTCTAAGACAGACCCGGATAAATACATCAAGGGAAAATACGGACACATGGTCCGACGCTGAAGAAGCACCTTCCCCGAGTGCCAACTGCCCCATCTGCAAGGGGGCCGGGGTGGTTTATCCCTTTTTGCCCTCCGGGAAGCCGGACTTCAGTCAGGTTGTCCCCTGCCGATGCCTGAAAAAGGAGCTCGGTGATGAGCGTCTGACCCGCCTGAAGCGGTACAGCAACCTGGGAGCGCTCGCCCGGTTCACCTTCGAGAACCTGGAACCGCGGGGGAGAAGCGGGAACCCGAAGAGCCAGGAGCAGTTCCAGCGGGTCTACGAGACGGCAAAAGCGTTCGCCGCTGACCCGAAAGGCTGGCTTGTCCTCGTTGGCCCCAGTGGTAGCGGCAAGACGCACCTGGCGGCCGCCATTGCCAGCGAGCGCATCAGCCGTGGTTTCCCCGCTTTCTATATCACCACCCCCGACCTTCTTGACCATCTGCGGGCTGCCTTCAATCCCGGCAGCGAAGTTCCCTACGATGAGTTCTTTGACCAGGTACGGAACGCCCCGCTGTTGATTCTGGACGATTTTGGCGTTCAGACCAGCACACCGTGGGCCAGGGAGAAGCTGGACCAGTTGCTGACCTACCGTTCTAGCAGCAAGCTGCCGATGGTGATTGTGCCCATCGTTCCCCTGGAGCAGATGGAGGAAAGGCTGCAGACCCGTCTGACTGACCCGGAACTGAGCCAGGTCTGTGTGATTCAGGCGAAGCAGCCCGTGTCCCTGGACTATACGTGGGGACCGGAATTCGCGCTCCAGAAAAGCATGACCTTCGATAATTTCGACCGGAGGCGGGTCAACCTGCCGCTGGAGAAACAGGAAAACCTGGAGGCGGCTTATCGTATTGCCTTTGAATTCGCTAAATCGCCAGAAGGCTGGATAGTTTTCATGGGCGAAACCGGCTGCGGTAAGACCCATCTGGCGGCGGCCATCGTCAATTACCGGTATCAGGCGAACAAGCCGGCGCTGTTCATCGTAGTCCTCGAGTTTCTCGACCACCTGCGCTCGACATTCAGCCCGGAGAGCAAGATATCCTATGACCAGCTATTTGAAAAGGTAAAAACGGCGCCGCTGCTGGTGCTGGATGATTTCGGAGAGCAAACCACCACTCCCTGGGTCAGGGAAAAGCTGTACCAGGTAATAAACTACCGGTATAACTCGCGACTGCCCATGGTCATTACCACGCGCTACACAATAGA
>SOKS01000060.1 GCA_004375725.1 Dehalococcoidia bacterium
ATGTGGTATAATATTTATGTCGACCAATCCGGCATTCTGGCAGAGAGATAGAAGCCTTAGTGATCAGGCGTCTTGCGATTCGTCAGCTCAGTGAGGAAAGAGAGGAAAGCCTCTCCCCGTACGCGGTGAAAAGCCGGCTCTCAAGAGGAAGGGTGAGAGACGAAGAACCCTGCCCGATAAGAACCGCCTTCCAGCGCGACCGGGACCGTATCATTCACAGCAAGGCGTTCCGCCGCCTCAAGCACAAGACGCAGGTCTTCATCGCGCCGCTGGGCGACCACTATGCAACCCGGCTGACTCATACCCTGGAAGTCTCCCAGATAGGTCGTACTATAGCCCGGGCTCTTAACCTGAACGAAGACCTGACCGAGGCGATTGCTCTCGGCCATGACCTTGGGCATACCCCTTTCGGTCACGTTGGCGAAGACGTGCTCAACGAGCTCTACTCCCCGGGTTTCCGTCACAACGAACAGAGCTTACGAGTGGTTGACCTTCTGGAAAATGACGGTCGCGGGCTCAACCTTACCATTGAGGTCAAGGACGGCATCCTGAACCACTCGAAATCGGGGAGTGACGTCCTTGGCGACAGGTGGGGGAAAGCAGATACCCTTGAAGGTGACATCGTTAAAATGGCAGATATTATCGCGTACATCAACCATGACATCGGCGATGCTATCAGGGCCGGTATTATTACGGAACGCGACTTGCCTCTTGATGGAGTGAGAACGCTGGGTATCTCGCATTCACAGCGCATCAACACCATGGTCGGTGACATCATTGATAGCTCGTGGGCGGCCAGCGGTTATGATAAAATGGAAATAGAGAAGCCGAAGATAACCATGAGCTCCGGGATATTAGATGCCACCAACGTACTCCGGGAATTCCTCTTTGCACGGGTGTACCACATGAAGGCCGCTGAGGAGGAGAGCGAGAAGGCAAGAGAAGTAGTCTGCCGCCTTTACGAGTACTTCACAAAACATGAAGACGGACTGCCGTCGGAATACCTTACCTATAGTGATGATACCGAGCGGAGAGTCGTCGACTATATAGCCGGTATGACTGACCAGTACGCCCAGAGGGTAGCCACGGGGCTTTAAGCAATGATTGGTAAAGGTAATCAGCCGGTCAAATGAGTGTTATTGACGAAGTCAAACAGAAAACGGATATTGCCAGCATCGTCAGCCAGTACGTTACGCTGAAAAAGGCGGGGCGCAATCTGGTCGGGCTCTGTCCGTTTCACGACGAAAGAAACCCCTCCTTCTTTGTTTATCCGGAACAGCAGAGCTGGCATTGCTTCGGCTGCAATACTGGCGGTGACGCTTTCTCCTTCATTATGAAGAAGGAGGGCCTGGACTTCGGCGAAGCGCTGAGCCTTCTTGCCCAGCGCGCAGGCGTTACCATCCCATCCCGGGCCGGGAGAGATGAAGAAAAGGAAGAGAAAGAGCGGCTCTATAAAATCAATGAGGCGGCGGCCCGGTATTTCCATAACCTGCTTCTCAACTCCTCTGAAGGAGTAAAAGCGAGAAATTATTTCCAGGGCCGCGGTTTCACCGACAAAACGGCGTCTGAATTTCAACTGGGCTACAGCTCAAACAAATGGGACGACCTGAAAAAGTACCTCCAGGAGCAGGGCTACACGGAGGATGAACTGGTAAAAGCCGGCCTGCTGGTTGAGTCGGAGAGTGGCCGAATCTATGACCGCTTCCGCAACAAGCTGATGTTCCCCATCTTAGATATTAAAGGGCATGTGATTGGCTTCGGCGCCAGGGTACTTGATGACTCGCAGCCCAAATATGTTAATTCGCCGCAGACACCCGCTTTTAACAAGAGCGGCAGCCTTTACGGCATCAACCTGGCCGCGGCCGGCATCAGGCAGCAGGACACGGCGGTCATCGTCGAGGGCTACGTCGATGTTATCACCGCCCACCAGAACGGTTTCAATAACGTGGTCGCCTCCATGGGCACCTCGGTTACGGAAGCGCAGGTAAGCTCACTGAAAAGGCTGACCAGGAACCTGGTACTGGCCCTTGATGCCGATGCTGCCGGTGAGGAAGCCATGTTGCGGGGCGTGAGTTATGAAAACATCATTGAATCCGAGATAAGGGTTGCCATTCTGCCTCAAGGAAAAGACCCGGATGATGTGGTAAAGGAAGATGCTGATGCCTGGCGCAGATTGCTGTCTGAGGCAATGCCAATTGTGGACTACACCATTAACATGATTGCCGGCAAGCTTGACCTGGACACGGCCAGAGACAAGTCACGGGCGGTGAAGGAGTTGCTTCCCGTAATCACCGCCATGAACGACAAAGTACGTCAGGCGCACTATATACAGAAGTTAGCGCACCTGGTCAAAGTTAGCGAACGTACCATCGAGGCCGAATTGAGCCGATTAAAACCGGGCCCAGAACGGAAAAGAGTTGCGGTACCAGCACCGGAAAAGGCCACGGACACCCCACGTGCCCTATTGTCCAATCGCCTTGAAGAAGACTACCTTACCCTGCTGCTGCAGCACCCAGAATATAAAGCCAATACCGAAAACATATTGCCCGAATATTTCTTCAACAGTGAAAACAGGGAGGTCTTTATTACCTGGAACAAGGTAGATGAGCTGGCCAGGCTCAGAGATGCCCTTGACGTGACCCTTCATGAACATCTCGACGTAATTGCCAGCCGGGAGCTACCATCAAACCGTCTGGACGAGAAGGATGCTGACTACCGCCAGCGTCTGGAAGAAAGGTATTATAAGAAGTTAGCCGAGGAAATAGGGGGAATACTAGCCATTGAAGCTGCAGAAAAAGGTTCTGGTGCTGATGTTGCTAAACTTGATGAGATAGGTATAGAATATTCACTCCATTTAAAGGAATTATATGATAGAAAAAGCCGGAAGCGGTTGGAGAGCAGGAGGTAAGACATGAGCATGGAAGAACGGAATAATCGGTTGTTCTCTGAAGACGAACCCGATGAGGAGAAAAACGGGGATGAGATGCTAGTCAAATCTCCTGGTGATTTTGAAGCCTCCAAGGTGAAAAGTGAAGGCGCTGAGCCGGAGATGCCTCATGAGCAGGATGAATTATGGCATGAAGCGCATTTCGATGATAAGAAGTCTAAGTCAGGTCTCGAAGCCGCACTGAGGGCGCCAATTGAGAGTCTGGCAGAACAGGAAATAGTCGATGACCCGGTCCGCATCTACCTGCATGAGATAGGCCGGGTGCATCTCCTTACTGCCGCGGATGAAAAGACGCTGGCCAAACACATGGAGGAAGGCAAGCGCATCAGCGAGATAAAACAACATTATCTGCTGGAGCATGGCAGACCTCCCTCGGCGGTAGATATAGCGCTGAACGCTATCCGGGAGAGCGGAGAGGCATCCGGAATCATACAGCTTATTCAAGAGCAACTCGGTCTACCTGAGACGACCAGCTTTGTTGAAGCCATCAGCAGTGCCCAACTGCAGGAGAGCATTGACAATGCCATCGACCCGGAGTTGATCTACGATATTTCTAACCGAACCGGTCTATCCGCGCTGGAAACCGAGCATAGTTTGATTACCATATCGCTTAATTGTAAGCTGCTGACCAAAAGTGTCCGAGAGGCTATTAGTCCAGATATCACGTTTTCTGATGTTGCTAAACTGGTCAGCGATGAGGCCTTTATCAGCTCGATCCAGCCCCATGAACACCAGCTTGAGACCTACTATCGAAGCATCGACTTCGAGGCCAGAAAGGCAGAAAGGCGTCTCATTGAGGCCAACCTGCGCCTGGTGGTGAGCGTTGCCAAGAAGCACATCGGGCGCGGCATGTCCCTCCTTGACCTGATTCAGGAAGGCAATATCGGCCTGATGCGCGCCGTGGAAAAATTCGACTATCGCAAGGGCTATAAGTTCAGCACCTATGCCACCTGGTGGATCCGGCAGGCGCTCACCAGAGCTATCGCCGACCAGGCACGCACCATCCGTATCCCGGTTCATATGGTGGAGACCATAAATCGCCTGCTCAAAACGAGCCGCCGCCTGGCCCAAGAGTACGGGCGGGAACCCACTTCCACCGAAATCGCCAAAGAGATGGAAATATCCTCGGAAAAGGTCCGGGAGATCGTCAAAGTATCGCAGCTGCCTATATCACTGGAGTCGCCCATCGGCGAGGAGGAAGACAGCCCGCTGGGAAACTCAATCGAGGACCGGAATGCCCTACCACCGGTGGATGCCGCCTCAAAACAGCTCCTCAAAGAGCAGATTGGGGACGTGCTCGATACGCTCACGCCACGCGAACAGCGCGTCCTGCAGCTCAGATTTGGCCTTGAGGACGGGCGCAGCCGGACGCTGGAAGAGGTGGGCAAGGAGTTCAATGTTACCCGGGAGCGAATTCGCCAGATTGAGGCCAAAGCGCTGCGCAAATTGCGCCACCCCAGCCGGAGTCGTAAGCTAAAGGACTATCTGGAATAGTTACTGGCGGAACATTCCCATCATGTTCCGCGGCAGTTTCCCTTTAACCCCCATCTTCATCAGCTTTTGCATCTGGTGGAACTGGTTGAGCAGTTGATTCACATCATGGGGCTGCACGCCGCTACCCCGGGCAATACGACGCCGCCGGCTCCCCCCGATGATTCCCGGGTTACGCCGTTCCCCCGCGGTCATGGAAAGTATCATCGCCTCCACTTTCTGCAACTGCTTCTCTTCCATACCCTCCGGGAGTTTCGCTGCCAGGCGAGATACACCGGGCAGCATGTCCAGCAGCTGTCCCACCGGCCCCATCTGCTTTACTGTCCGGAGCTGCGACAGAAAGTCCTCCAGGTCAAAACTGGCTTTTTCGACCTTCCTTTTTAGCTCCTCGGCCTGGCTTTCGTCGAAGGCCGCTTCTGCCTTTTCAATAAAGGTGAGCACATCCCCCATCCCCAGAAGGCGCGACGCCAGACGGTCGGGATAGAAGGGCTCCAGGGCCTCCACTTTCTCCCCGACGCCAATGAATTTAATGGGCACACCGCTCACCCAGCGGATGGAAAGAGCGGCTCCACCCCGGGCATCACCGTCCATCTTGGTCAGGATGAGCCCGGTAAGATTTACTCTGGCATGAAAGTCCTCGGCACTGCGCACCGCATCCTGCCCCGTCATGGCGTCAACCACGAGCAGCACTTCCGCCGGATGCAATGTTTTTCGCACCCCGGCCAGCTCTCTCATCATTTCCTCATCGCTATGGAGGCGCCCTGCCGTATCAACCACCACCCACGTTGCCGCCAGTGATTTCGCCTTCGCCAGCGCGTGAGCGCAGACGTCTTGGCTCGGCACGTTGGTGCCTTCACTGTAAACCGGAATATCCAGCTGTTTGCCCAGGGTAACCAGCTGCTCGATAGCCGCCGGACGTCGATTGTCCGCCGCTACCAGCATGGGGCGCTGACCGGAATGTTTTAGATGCAGTGCCAGCTTGGCCGCTGTGGTCGTCTTGCCGCTGCCTTGCAGCCCGACGAGCATCGCCACGAAAGGCGGCTGGCCGGAAGCGCTTAATCGACTCGGCTCCTTGCCGAGCGTGACGACAAGCTCCTCCTTGACGATTTTGACGACTTGCTGCCCCGGAGTGAGGCTCTGCTGGACTTCCGCGCCGAGGGCGCGCTCCCTCACCCGACCAATGAAGTCCTTGACCACCTTGAAGTTGACATCGGCTTCCAGCAGGGCCAGGCGCACCTGCCTCAGTCCTTCATCAATGTCCTTTTCCGTCAGCTTGCCTTTATTGCCGAGGAGACGGAATACCTTGCTTAATTTATCACTGAGAATCTCAAACATATACAGAATTTATTCTAGTGGGGTATCTGTCTGGCCGTCAAGCAACTGCCGTGCAGTAAAAAATAATAATCCTTTATAATACGCAAATAGTCCACCGGATTATGCTAAAATAATTACCGAATGAAACTTTCTGGAGCTTGCCCGTGATTCCCCTCAATCTGAAAATGCGCAACTTCATGTGCTACCGTGATAACGTGCCGCCGCTTTCCTTTGAAGGCATTCATACCGCCTGCCTCGCCGGCGACAACGGCAACGGCAAATCAGCGCTCATTGACGCCATGACCTGGGCGCTCTGGGGAAGGGCCAGGGCCAGGAGCGATGACGACCTGATTCACACCGGAGATAGGGAGATGGAGGTGGAGTTCGACTTCGCCGTCGGGGGGCAGCCGTACCGCATTATCCGCAAGCGCGCCCGGCCCAAGCGCTCCAGCGGTGCTGGCCAGTCGGTACTTGAATTCCAGATGGCCACCGACGGCGGTTTCAAGTCCATCAGCGGCAACAGCATCGCCCAGACGCAGCAGAAAATCACCAGCACACTGCACATGGACTATGACACTTTCATCAACAGCGCATTTTTACGCCAGGGCCATGCCGATGAATTCACCACCAAGCGCCCTACCGAACGCAAGGAGGTGCTGGCCAGTATACTGGGGCTTGCCTACTACGACCAACTCGAGGACAAAGCCAGAGAGCTTGCCCGGCAGCAGGAATTTGAGAAAGCACAGATGGAAAACACGCTGCGGGACATCAGCGATGAGCTGGCCCTTAAGCCTGACTATGAGGCAGAGCTGGAGAAGGCGCAGCACGTTCTTGCCCAGATTGAAGAGGTAGCCAGAGAAAAAGAAGGCAAGCTCAATGAGCTGCGCCAGCAAAGAGATACGCTGGAAAACAAGAAAGTACAGCTCGACCAGCTGGAAACGGCCACCCGCGACCGGCAGAGAAGCCTGGAACTCCTGGAAGCGCAGGTCAGTCAGCTTCAATCACGCATCAATGAGTATGAGACGCTCATTGCCCGGCGCGACACGATAGAGTCGGGCTACAAACAGTATAACGAGGCTAAAAAACGTTTTGATGAGCTCGACCAGAAGTTCCGCCATTCCGTGAATCTGGAAAAGCAGAAGGCCCAACTGGAAAGCAGGATAAAAGAAGCCAGCCAGAACCTGCTCACGGGACATGCCCTCGTACAGGAACGGGTCAAAGACCTGGAAACCAAGATAGCTGAATTCGCCCGGAAACAGGGACAGATTCAGCAGTTGCAGGCCCGGATGGGCAGCCTGACAGAGAACGAGGAAGCGCTGGGCCAGAAGAAAAAGCTGGGCCAGGAATTACAGGCGGCGGTCAACTATCTGGAATCCAGCATAAGCCAGCTGGAACAGGAGCTGAAAGAACTGGGGGAGAAACTCGACCTTCTGGCCACGCAGACGGCAGCCAGATGTCCGCTCTGCGAGACGGAACTTGGCGCCGAGGGTCTTAAACTCATTGCCGCGAAATATACCGCCGAGAAAAAGGGCAAAGCTGATTTACTGACGTCGAATCGAGTTGAAATTGACCACAAAAGAAGCGAACTTGAGTCACTGAATCATGAAGTCGCCCTTCTGGAGACACGGCTGAACCAGGAGAAAGTTAACCTGCAGAGCCAGGCCAGTCTGCTCAATAAAGAGGCTAATGAAGCTGCCGACGCCAGGAAACAACTGACTGCGGAGAGAGAGCGATTATCCGAAATAGAAGGGCAACTGGCGAAAAAGGACTTTGCCAGCCGGGAGCTGGAGATACTGGGAGAAGTTGAACAGCAGCTGGCCACATTAAACTATGACTCTGGACAGCACGAACAGCTGAGGCAGCAACTGCAGGCGCTGGAACAATATGAAAGCCCGATGCGCAAGCTGGAAGAAGCAGACCGGCTCATCGACCAGGAGAAAGAATCAATGTCGCAGGCGGATACGCATGCCCGGGAATTGCGAACCAGCGTGGAGTCTGATGACCGGAAAAGAGAGGCGTTAGCCAGAGAGCTTGAAGTCCTGCCCCGCTTTATCGCTGAGATAACT
The DNA here is from genome assembly GCA_004375725.1 of Dehalococcoidia bacterium. Lineage (GTDB taxonomy): Bacteria > Chloroflexota > Dehalococcoidia > Dehalococcoidales > RBG-16-60-22 > E44-bin89. The sequence goes on from SOKS01000060.1 coordinate 7,819, forward strand.
GACGCCGAAAACGAATACCGAGAGCTGGAACAGCAGCAAAAGCAGGCGCAGGAAACGCTGTGGAACGTTAAAGCCAAACTGCAGCATTGTGACGAACTGGAGAAGAGGCAAAGAGAGAAGGAAAAAGCACTGGCTCAATCGGCAAGAGAGGAGAGCATCTATAAGGAACTGACCAGAGCCTTTGGCAAGAGCGGCATACAGGCCCTGCTCATTGAAATGGCGCTTCCGGATATCGAAGTTGAGGCCAACCGGCTCCTCGGGCGGATGACGGATAACCGGATGCACGTTAAATTTGAGACGCAGCGGGAGACCAAAAAGGGCGATGTCGTGGAAACCCTTGATATCACCATTTCTGACGAACTGGGTACTAGAAATTATGAAATGTTCAGCGGCGGCGAGGCTTTTCGTATCAACTTTGCCATCCGCATCGCACTGTCCAGACTATTGGCCAGACGGGCCGGGGCACCTTTACCCACGCTGATTATCGATGAAGGTTTTGGCACACAGGACAGCACCGGCATTGAGAAACTGAAAGAAGCGATCAATTCCATTCAGGATGACTTTGAAAGAATACTGGTCATTACCCATATTGAGGAACTGAGGGACGCCTTCCCCACCCGCATTGACGTGGTTAAAACGGACGAAGGCTCAACGCTATCGATCAATTAGCCGCTACATACCCAGTTGCGCGGCAATTCCTTTCATTGCCTTCAGACCCAGGCCGATAAATTCATCGAGTTCCAGTCCGATATCTACGCAGCGCGTAATCTGCTCCCGGTTGGCTCCGGCGGCAAAGCTCTTCTCCTTGAATCTCTTTTTTATCGAGCTCACCCCCAGCTCGGCCAGCTTCTTATCGGGACAAACCAGCGCCGCGGCCACAATCAGACCGGTGAGCGGGTCGGTGCAGAACAGCGCTTTATCAAGCTTTGTCTCCAGCGTTATACCGTGCCGCTCGTTGTGGGCCAGAATAGCGTGGGCTATAGCCTCGCCAGCGCCCAGTTCTCTTGCCAGGTCAGCACCGAGCCGGCTGTGACTGCTCATGTCGCCGTCGGTCAGCTCCACATCAATATCATGTAGCAAACCGGTAAGACCCCACTCCGCCACATCCTCGCCAAAACGCCTGGCCAGTGCCCGCATAATCGCCTCAGTCGCCAGCATATGCTTGATCAGGTTCTTGTTCTCCACATTGTCCCTGATCGAGTCAAGCGCTTCTTCCCGGTCCATACGTTACTTCCCTCCCGTACTTAATAATACTAATACGGAACCCAATTTAGCAACACTAATATGGCAACCGGTCATCTATTTTTGTTGTTCAGGAGTGGCTTCACGGTCGAAATCAGTAGCAGACCAATGGCGCTTAATATTAGAAGTAGTATAAAAAGGTTTAACCGGTCAGAGCCGGCGCAACGTCTTTGGGCAGCACTCTGCCCAGATATTGTCCGGTTGCCGAGCTCTTCACCTGTGTTATCTCCTCCGGAGTTCCGGTGGCAACCACATAGCCCCCCAGCTCTCCGGCGCCGGGGCCAAGGTCGATGATATAATCAGCATTCTTGATTACGTCCAGATGGTGCTCGATAACCACCACCGTATTACCAGCCTCCACGAGCCGCTGCAGCACTATCAGCAGTGCCGCCACGTCTTCAAAGGAGAGCCCGGTAGTCGGTTCATCCAAAATGTAAAGCGTTCTTCCGGTAGCGCGACGTGACAACTCGGTGGCCAGTTTCACGCGCTGTGCTTCACCTCCGGAAAGCGTTGGCGCCGGCTGGCCGAGGTGAATATACCCCAACCCAACGTCACGCAACGTCTGAAGCTTGTTTCTCACCTTGGGGAAATTGGTGAAGAAAGCGAGCGCCTTTTCCACCGTCATATCAAGGACTTCGGCGATATTCTTATCCTTGAACCGTATTTCCAGCGCCTCCCGGTTATAGCGCTGGCCCTGGCACACCTCGCAGGGGACGGTGACATCGGGCAGGAATTGCATCTCAATCTGGATAAACCCCTCCCCGCGGCAGGCCTCGCAGCGTCCACCTTTCACGTTGAAAGAGAAACGACCTAGCGCATAGCCCCTCATCCGGGCCTCGGGAACGGTGGCAAAAAACTCGCGAATTGGCGTAAATATGCCGGTGTAGGTAGCCGGATTGCTCCGCGGCGTGCGACCAATCGGCGACTGGTCAATATTGACCACCTTATCGACATGCTCCATACCGATGATTTCGTCACATTCGCCGGCTCTCTCCCTCGACCGGTAAAAAACCTGTGCCAGCTTCCGGTACAGAATTCCATCAATTAAGGTGCTCTTACCGCTGCCGGAGACGCCGGTGACACAGACAAACTTGCCCAGCGGGATACGGACCTCAATATCCTTCAGATTATTCTGCCTTGCCCCCCGCACCACGATTTCACCACCATTTCCGGGACGTCGCCTGCTGGGCACCGGAATCTGCCTGGTACCGCTGAGGTACTGGCCGGTGATTGATTCCTGGCTGGCCATAATATCAGCCAGCGTGCCCGTGGCCACAATCTTCCCGCCGTGCTCCCCCGCCCCCGGCCCCATATCAATGATGTGGTCAGCCGCACGCATCATGGCCTCATCGTGCTCAACAATCAGTATCGTGTTGCCCAGGTCCCGCAACCGTTTCAGCGTGTTTATCAGCCGGGCATCATCGGCCGGGTGTAGCCCCACGGTGGGCTCATCACAGATGTAGAGCACACCCATCAGTCCGCTGCCAATCTGCGTGGCCAGCCGTATCCGCTGCGCCTCACCGCCGCTCAAGGTCGCCGAGGCGCGATCAATGGTCAGGTATTCAAGACCCACGTCTTTCAGGAAGCCGAGTCGCGACTGAATCTCCTTGAGTATCTCCCGGGCAATCAGCTTTTCTCTCTCACTGAGCACCTTATCGCCAATTTCGGATACCCACTCCAGCTCGTGCACCACCGACATTTCGCCGACATCCATAATATTCCGGCCGCCAATGGTCACCGCTAGCGACTCCGGCTTCAGCCGCTTGCCCTGACAAACAGGACATGGTGTAGAGACCATGTAGCGTTCAATATCCGCCCGTGAGTTCTCCGACTCGGTGTCACGGTAGAGGCGCCCCATTCTGGGAATCACGCCCTCAAAGCCGGTGAAATACTCTCTGACCCGTCCGAAACGACTCCGATGTCGGTGCCATTCCCCCTCTTCACCATAAAGCAACAGGTTCAGTTGTTTTTCCGTGAGGTTCTTGATCGGGGTGTTCAGTGAAAAATCGTAATTTCTCGCCAGAGAATCGAGCTGATAGAAATACCATGACTGAAACTGCCAGGGGCGTATTGCCCTCTCAGCGATGGATAGCTCTCGGTTGGGGATGACCAGCTCGGGGTCGATTTCAAGTTTGACGCCAAGGCCGGAACATTCGGGGCAGGCACCGTGCGGACTGTTGAAGCTGAAGGCACGGGGTGTTATCTCACCCAGGCTGATACTGTCGTAGACACAGGCAAAATGCTCGGAGAAGAGCAGCTCCTCACCGTCAATGATGGAAACAAGCACCACCCCCGCGCCGAGCTTGAGGGCTGTCTCCACCGAATCCGCACTCCTCTGCCTTTCGCCCTGCCCGACGACCAGACGGTCGACCACCGCCTCAATCGAGTGTTTTTTATTCTTATCCAGCTGGAATTCTTCGGAAAGGTCATGAATCTCACCGTCAATCCTTACCCGGACATAGCCCGCCTTGCGCAGGTCCATAAAAACCTGCTGGTACTCCCCCTTGCGGTCGCGGATGAGCGGCGCCATAATCATGATGCGGCTGCCCTCGGGGAGGTTGTGGACCGCATCCACAATCTGCTGCACCGTCTGGGTGGTGATTTCCCGACCGCACTTGGGGCAGTGGGGATGACCAACCCTGGCGAAGAGCAGCCTCAGGTAATCGTAAACTTCGGTCACCGTGCCCACGGTGGAACGCGGGTTTTTACTCGGTCCTTTCTGGTCGATGGAAATGGCCGGGCTCAGACCCTCAATGTAGTCGACATCAGGTTTTTCCATCCGGCCCAGAAACTGGCGGGCATA